>JBAXQP010000117.1 GCA_037131655.1 bacterium
CCGTGGCCAGGGTCAATTACAATTAATTTCTCAGAGATTTTTCCTGTTGAACCTCTTGGTCGAGTCAGAATAACCGTTACCTCACTCGACTTCGCCAAAACGCTTATTCCCATTATTCGACCAACATCAACCCCTAAGCGAGCTACACATTTTTGGTCAGTTGACTGTTGATCGAAACGTAACGCTTTCAGTATTCCTTCCTTTATATTTTCATCAATAGGATTGTCGTCGTATTTGGAATTAATTAATTCAATTGAGACCTTAAGCGGCTCTTTTGATGCCAGCAAGCTCACTTGAACGCGTCGATTAGTGGGAATATGAATAACAATCCGCTCATCCGGAAGGCTTTCCCATGTCGGTTTCCCAATGACGGCCGGAGGAAGTATTACAGGTGGAGAAGGTGCTACTGGCGTTGTTTCAGTTGCTTTTGTAAGATCGATCGTCCATGCAAACCCGATATGCGAAGTAAGGAATTGTGCATCGTACTTTGCTTCAAAGGGCGCCTTCATGTCAAAAACGATACGGGCAACTTGATCTTGCGGCGCCCCAAATCGAACGTTGGCAACATCAGGTGTAATCTCGACAGGCACTGATTTAGATGGCAAATATCCACCCAATAAATCAATCGCAATTCGATTACCTTTTGCAATCGGTTTGACTTCCCAGTTGACAGGGAACGAGGATTTGATAACGGCTTGATGATCTTTGGTAATGGTGATGCTATCCAGCCTGGCTCGAATGAATAAAACTTTACCGTCTGAACTCCAATTAGACTGACCATCCAGAGATTCAATCGCTCGACGCAGATTGAAGTAGTCTTTACCATTAATTTTCTGGAACTCAACGAAAGCGGAACGTGAACCTATTTTGACATTAAGCGAATTTTTGGCTTTATGAACGTCTTTCGCTTCGTCCCAATTCATATCGATGATCGTCTGCTTGGTTGCAAAACATACATCTCCAACTCGCAAAGCATTAAATACGGTCTGATTTTTAATCGGGCCGAGCGATACTTTTACGGGTATAGGAGTTGTTGCAGCCAGTGCCCCTTGGACGAATGCTTGCGTTAAGAGCAACATTTCTAACAGCAACAACCCTAACAGACGCCATCCATAGCTACGCACTTCCAAAATTCCTCCGTATAACTACCTAGCATGAACAATGTAACACGATTAATCAATTGCGTCAAGTGGTTTGACTTAAAAGGGCGCTTTTTGTTTCTTCCAAACAGGTGATTAGAAGAAAATACATTCTCGTTCACAACCCTATGGCTCATTACAAATTTCGATTAATCTCGAGATAAGATTATCCCAAAAGCAATAAGGGCATCGCTCTCGCAATGCCCTTATTGCTAAGTAAGTATAACTAGGATGAGGCTGAGCCAGGGGATGGGCTTGGCACGACAGTCGCATCATTTGGATCACTTACGACATACCGTTCGCGCTCTTCATTCCTCAGCGTTCGCCAGATCAGGAATTGCTTTCGCAGAGTATTCAAGAATCGCCTATTGACACGTTTCCAGTTGGCGATATCACCGCTTAAACGCTTCAGGTTCACATAGATATCGTAAACTTCAGACATCTCTGTCGGAATACTCTCAATTTCGACTTCCTGGCTAACACCAAGATCGAATGGAGCGATCCATGAGGTGCAATTCACCCGATACCCTATCCCACGTTCGGTATCAAAACTGCTGCTCTTGACATCTTGAGTGACAAAATCTCCGACTGAGTATTCTTCATAAGCGGCGAACCATTCAGACAGGAAGACAGCCAGTCCTGCAGCCTGCACGCTGGTCACTGAGAACGGCAAAGGTAATCGCCAAGAATCTCCGTCCGGATCAGGCAGCTTCCAGCCGCGTTCCATGGCAGGAGTTGCGACTTCAGATGCTTTGCGAGCCGGATAAATTGTCGACAATAACACGACCCCAACGACCACAACAGTAGCCTGAACAGCCGCCGTTGATGAGAAGTTGAGATAGAGTCCTGCTATCGGATAGATAATTAGTATCTTAGCCGCCGTCTGAGCGACGAAATAGCCAACCACTGAACCTAAAATTGCAAATACCAGTGATTCTGCAAAGAACAGCATTCCAATATGATTAGGCGCAAGACCAATGGCGCTAAAGATAGAGATTTCTTTAACACGCTCAAACACAGCTCCGATCATAGTATTAAGAACAATAACCGCAGCAATAACAATCGGAATGATGACCATTTCAAGTCCACGGCTGGAAGTTGAAGAGATAGTGCTGAACCGTGTGATTTTCGGAGGCTTATTGGCTTGTGGTGTAACCGCATAGAGGTTCAAACCCAAACGCGGCATGAGCTTTGTCATAACCTCTTGAGTTTCTTCAGGAGTAGTGAATTCAACCGAAATCGATCGAATATCCGCCCCAAGATTCATGCTCGTCCGATAGGGGATATAAACGCACACTTCGGGGTCTTGATGGACATATTCTTTAAACGCCTGTTGCCCACTTTCCGATTTACCCTGCCTCGCCATTCGGTCCATTTCAGTGAAGTCAACCGGAGTTAATGGTTCCCCATCGAGATCGAGAATCTTCTTAAGCTTGGCGCTATCAAAAATCCCGATGACTGTATATTCCTGGCCGCTGAAGTTGATGCGAGCTTTCCCTATATCCTGCTCGTCTACCTTGAGAGCAATCGCCATTTGACGTGGGATTATAATAGAGTATACATCTGAAGGAATAAACCAACGACCGACTATCGCATCTTGCGGTCGAGTGATCCTGGCTTCATCGGGGCTTAATCCAACGATTGCCTTTGCAGAATAGTCACGGTCGGCTCGGCGGAAGGTAACGTTATTCTGTGTCCCTCCCTCACTTCCGAACATCCACGATCTCGGAGCAATCGCACGATCTTTGAACTCATCGCGCAATATCCTAAAGGATGATTCCTGCAGCTTATCCCAAACAGGTGTGCGGATCATTAGTCCGTTATAACGCGGCACACCCGGCGCATCTATCTCATTAAATCGCAATTCGTTTACGACAGACGTAAACGAAAGAACAATAAAAGTAACCAGGACCAACGTCAGTGATGTTAAGAAGGTTCTAGCCGGACGGCGGCGCATATTGGATACACCCAAGCTGAAAGCTGCAAAAGCAACACTCATACGCCCGATATCGGCCTTATGCACACCCATCGTCTGCTTGTTAAGCTCCTTCAAGTTCTGCTCGAATTTCCCAATGATGAATGTCGAGACGATAATTGACAGCGCACCCATGATGAACGCGATAAATACGATCACAGGGTTGCCGGTAATGTCAAAAGCTGGGTGAATAAAGCGAAGAGCTACGAAGGTGACGATAAAAATAGCCCCTGCGGCTGAAAGCTGTTTAGTTAGGATGCGGCAAGCAAACAGAAGCCGCTCCATGAAATAAGCAAATGGCATGAGCAGCGCCAGGTAGAAAATGACGCCATTAACAACATCCTTTGCTGTTGCTTGGACATCCGGATAAGCGCGTGCTTCATAACCCCACGCCGCTCGGCTCAGAACGTCCAAGTCGGAATAATTCAATTCTTTAAGCGCTATATCCGCCTTATCAAGATTCTCCTTCGCTAGCGCGTGAAGCTTGCTGACACCGGTGTTTACAATTCGGTGCTTCTCGAGTTTTTGTAATCGCCAGTCATCCAGTAGCCACATATCTTTGGCCGCATAGAGCGCCGTGTGGGAGATGGCTCCTCCAATCGCGATCTGGCCCTCGTTTTTGTATATCTTAGGATCTCTGTTTAACTGGAACCCTGGAACATCGCGAGGATCACCCGCAACAAGATAACCAACTCCATCGGGAAAATCCGGTGGAAGCGAGTTCAAAAGAAGCAACCTGGTATCTGCCAAGCTAGAGCTCATCTTGATTTTTAGTCTGGCGCCTGGCTCAGTGAAGATAACGGCAACATCCTCCACGTATGAGGTATTTGCAACTCCCGTCGAACCCATCTCTACCCCATAACGACGTGGAGTGCCGTTGGTGTCGCCTTCGAATAAAGTAAGACCGCTTAAAACTTTGAGTGACTGAGGATCAACCAGATCGTATATAGCGGTCGGAACGCACTTGAACACAACAATCGAGGTGTCTCTATCCCCTGAGTTCATCGTAGGCGCTAAAGTGTAATCGGCCCCACCACCTTGTCCCTGATCAGGGGCGTAGTCAATCTCACCGGTGATTTCATCGACATGATAGGCCGTTATATCCGTTGCCTTGCCGTAACCAAAGGCGGTAATAGGGGGGACGCCCGAGAACTCATAATATGCTTTAAAATCGTTTAGTTTCTTGTGGTTTTCCTTCAGCCACTTCTCATCTGGAACAGGCTGCTTCACATAAACCATCGAAATCATATTTCCCCGAACGCCCATAAAGCTCTTGATGGGATTTTTCAAAACCGCCAATGAACCTTCAATCGGGGTATTTGGCACAAAGCTCTTTTCCGGATCGAATCGTAGTACGCGTCCGTGCAGCTTTCCAAAGCCATTCTGAAGCCCAATGCGTGTGAACCCTGAGCCTTCTGTTACTGGGAAACGAAGGGTATTGGGATCGCCTTGCTCAGTCGGATCATGCAGAATATGATCAAAAAGACAAGCCAAGGTCTGCACCTGGAGCGTTAGGTTCGGCAGGTTAACCTTATCATAAGTATCAAAGGGGGTATCCACCAGACCACGCACATCATCAGTGGTTGCAAAGGTGATACCTAAACCGCCAGCCACAGTGACGGCTTCACAATCGAAGGCAGGTTTGCCTGGAATAAAGGTTCGCCAGTTTCGACCTTCTGTCGGGTTTACGCCATCAGCAAATATATCCTTGCCTTCCAAACCGTATACTGGAGCAATTCGATCGGCATTCTCGCGACATGCACGCGCTACGTCAGAAAACTTGTTCTGCAAGTCATCGCGATAGTCGTAGAACCAACCCTTGAAGAATAACCCCACAATCCGTGATTGGGTCGACAAGTCCAGAGTTGCCCATAGATAAATCTCGGTCGGCTTTCGTGAAGAGCCACTTTTCAAGTTTCTAGATACTACTGTTCCGAGTAAAAGAGTTAATATTAAACAAGCAACTATTGCAATCGTGCGAGCGGAACCGGCTTCCTTGGTTTTCTTCACTGTCCGAAAAACTAGCCAATTCAGCCCGATAAAAACTGCTATCATCCCGAGAATTAAGTAAAAGTAAAGTGAATTGTTAGAAACCTTCTCAGCAATCCCTATACTCTCATATTCGGGAAGGTGCTTGTCGATGTAAGCGCGGATGCCTGATAAAGCTTGATAATGCCCACTGCTTGCGACGAATAAAATCGGGCGATAAGATTTCTCCTTCTGCCACAAACGCGCAAGCTCCAACATAGCTGCAATTCCGGTTGCATTCTCAGCTCCCGGGGCTAAGCTAGGAACAACCGAAGTAGAGTCGTAATAACCTGAGACGACAATCCATTGAGTGCTATAAGGGTTCTTAATTAACTTGCCATTCTCATCGGGTATCTGATCGGGAGCAGGGATAGAACCGATGATGTTAGCGGCTTCCACTGACTGCCAGCGCATCTTACATTTGACGGTAGCAACCGGTTTTGCGGAACCAGTCGCAAGGGCAAGAATTCGAGGCGCATCCGAACGTGAAATCCAAAAACGAGGGATACTGATGGGGATCGAAATAAATTTAGCTTCTGCCTCACCGCGCATCGTGGTTTCAGGTTCGATGAAAATAACAGCCTTCGCCCCTAATCGCGGCGCATTCAACCACTGATTTCCACTATTGAAATCTGCGATAACAATACTTCCGGCAACCTGTCGGCCGTTAAATTCCTCGAGTTTGCCATTTCCAACATAAAGCAGAGGGCCAGTAACTCCATCTGTTATTTCAAGCCATCGGTTTTTAACCGCAAGATTTCCCAAACTCTTCATGACATCTTGGGCGTTTGAAGACTGGATAACAAATTTGTCGAGGTCTACTTTATCGAGAACATAGGGCTGTGGGGTTTTGTCTTTATCGCTCTGATTTACGAGTCGATAAGTTCCCTTATCATTAACGATAAACAAGAATACATTTTCAAATTCGCGTTCTTTTACGAAGGCTCTATAGACCTTGCCGCAAGCGCGATTATTCTTTACGAAATCAGGGATAAAGGGAAGCTGAGATGTGCGCACGAGATTTGGCCAGAGCGCGTGAAGCTTGATTTCCTTCCCATTTACCGTTATCCCTGCGCCATTATCAATCGGAACAGTAACGGGGAACATTTCACGGCGCACATTTTCCAGTCCTGCAGCGACAAACTGCTGTTGGACATAATTGGCTGCTTTCTTATCTCCCTCATAACCGGGAATACGCGAACTAAAAGAAGATAAAAACCGAACAGTCTCTGCCATCCTAGCGGCATCGATTTGGCTGGCCAACACTTTATAACGAGCTTGGAGCTTATCTTTATCGATTTTCGGGTTGGCAAAAGCCCCTGCCGTTATCAGAAGAACTAATAAAAGCAGCGTATAACGTCGAAACCTATCTAAAATCATGCAATATCCCTCTTCGTAGAACTCATCGCGACCCTAGTAGATCCTCCCGCACGCAACAAAAAACAAGCCTGCCGGAGACTTACCTTAACAATATCTCAATTCTACCTCTCTGTCAACTGTTCAGGTAAGTATTAGAAGCATAGGACATCAGGTATTTCAGGAATTCTTAGTCTTTAATCCAAATCAGAAGAAGTATTGCAACGCCGCTTCACTCTTCTAACGAAGCATCATACATAACTGTGTCATGACGAGGAAGTTTGTGACGAAGCAACCTTCTCTTTATCTAACTGCAATCCGTCTTCGTCCTTCGATACATCAAGGAAGTCTACTCTGAGTTATACGGTTTTATTTAGAGAATGAGAATAATTCTTGCTTCTTGCCTCTTGCTTCTTGCTTCTATCCCTTCCCTCTCATACTTTGACAGTCTTCCAACGACCTGAACGGAAAACGAATATCATGACTATTCCTGCGATACCTTGGGTTAAGGACATTGTCCACCAGGCAGCACTAGCGCCACCGTGAAAAATAATAATCCATGTGTAGACCATCGGGAAGCGGATTAGCCACATATTGACACCTGTAACAACAGTAGGACGTATTGTGTCCCCTGCCCCTTGGTGCGCACCGGATAATACTAAGGCAAATGCCAATAACGGTTCTGTTATCGCCATAATACGTAAGTAGGAAACTGCTATTTCAACTACCTGCTGATCGTTGATAAACCACATTGCCAAATTACGGGCGAAGACAAAGAAGATTACAGACATAACCGACATGAGCCAACAGCATTGCCAAGCCGAAAGCCACGCCAACTTTTCAGCGCGATCGGGTCTTTTGGCTCCCAGATTCTGACCCACTAGAGCAGATGCAGCGATTGAATAACCCATTCCAGGCATAAAGGCTATTCCTTCGGCGATTAGGCCTATTGGAAGCGCTGCAACAGCCGCTGTTCGTAGATCGATAGGATAACTACGTGCAAGTACCCCAGTAAACGCCATCATACTGCTGACCCGCAAGAACATCTGCATTGAGGCGGGTATTGATATGCGCAGAATACGCTTGAACCAGTGAAAATCAGGCATCTCAAGCTTGAGCGCGCCTTCAATCCCATACTTATTAAAAATGATTAGGTATCCAATTAACCCCATGAATGCCGAAGAGGTTAGCGCGATTGCTGCCCCAGTCAATCCAAGTCTTGGAAACCCTAAATTCCCATTAATAAGCAGCGCATCTCCGCCAATATGGACGATATTGACCAGGATCATGATCCACATCGGGCGAAGAGTATCGCCAACTCCTCGAAAAGCGCCATATATCGAATTGATAACAAAGAGGGGACATAGGCTAAGCAGGGAAATTGATAAGTACTGAATGGCCAAATCGCGTGCTGCCGGCTCTAAACCCATTTGATTAGCGTAGAATGGCATAACAGCAAGAGCGATAACTACCGCGCAAATCCCTAAAACAATCCCAAGGAGTAAGCTCTGTCGGGTCGCTTTTTGGGCATCGCCTAAGTTTTTAGCCCCATAAGCCCGTGAAACAATCGCTGTTGTACCAATTGAAAGGGCAATCGCAAGAGACATGAAGAGAAATAGAAGCTGCCCTGCCACGCCTACTGCGGCAAGCGAGTCTCTTCCTAAATGACCAACAAACGCCCTATCAATAAACGCATTCACCGTTTGAAGTGCGTTCATAG
>JBAXQP010000118.1 GCA_037131655.1 bacterium
ATTCGTTTTTCGAGGGCAAAACCGGACAGATTTTTGGACTTTTTTCAATAATTGTTTGATTTGGGGTGGATTAGAGGTTTATGAAGGGAAGGAATAGGGGAGGCCGAAAAGAGTAGTTTTGCACCGCGTCTGGCTAATAGTCAGTACGTCATACTCTCTCTATGCCTTCATAGAACCCCTATTTTGAACTTAAAAAGCCCCCTCTGGTGATCGGAAGGGGCTTTTTTAGTTCAATACTATATTAAGTGCTCGAAGATTTATGATAGCTCTGAATTGCATCAGAGCTGTAGATTTGAATGCCATATACAGACTGGTGGGTTACTGCATGGCGAAACCGGAGTAGAAAATCTCCAGCACCACCGGTTTAGCGTCTTTTTCGCCTCCGGAAAGCGTTTCATTGACTTTGGCTTTGATTTCCTCGGCAAGCTTCAGTTTGCCTTCGGTTGATCCTAATTCATCCATCGTAAGGTCTGAGGCAAGCATGATGACCACATTTCGAATTTCAGGCTCTTTCTCTTTCATCCCTTCGGCGTTTGTGCCTTCTAATAAACCAAGAGCGATGGTCATACGAAGGTAGTGTTCGTTCTTGAGGTTGAGTAGAAACTCCTCTAAGACAAGGGATTCGCCCAATTTAGGTTTTTCTTCTACTTTATGGCCTGGCTTATTGGATTTCATTTTGACTACGCCTATACCCCCAATAGCCAAAATCAGGACGAGGAAAATCAATATCTTGCCTTTGCCCTTGCCATTGCCTTTTTCCTTAACCTTTTTTTCTTTTTTCTTGCCCTTAGCGGCGCCCTCTGCGAGGGGGGTAGCCTTACCATCTACGACGTTGAGCGGTTGTTTAGTCTCTTCGGCCATCAGTTCCAACTCCCTTTATCCATCATTCATGTCGAAATTGCCAATCCCTTGGCTTCTCGCCGATATGCCATGATGTGTTGTAGGTTCACTTACCGTTATAGGCAAGCAATCCTACTATCTTTGTTCCATATAATGTCGGGATTATATGACATTAATCGCCCACTATTAGTACTTTTCACTCGTCAATCCGACTTTCAAGTGGTATAGTAAAAATACTGTAGGTGCGTAGGAGGTCTCATGCCGGTTGATATCGTTCATCGAGAGGAAGAGACACAACCAAGCTCCCTCACTGATAGGCGCGACCGTTGGTGGATTGAACCAACGCTGGTTGTAATCGCCCTCGTCCTTTTTGTCTGCTACTCAACTTTTCGGGCCTTCGAGAACAATTTCTTCGAGACGCGCGATTTGATTGAAAAGGGCTTCAGCAACATAGCGCCGTTCTATATTTCGCCTTTTTATTCACCCTATATTCCATGGAAGCTGCCAATCGGAAGCTACACCCTCTCCCCGGCGCTTTATATTCTTGTCTTCCCATTGAGCTTTCGCCTGACATGCTACTATTGCCGTAAATCTTACTATCGGTCTTTCTTCATGGACCCACCCGCATGCTCGGTTCAGGAACCGGTTGCTCGAAAGAATTATAAAGGCGAACGAGAATTTCCGTTTATCATGCAAAACCTACACCGTTTTGCACTCTATGCCGCGATTATCATCATTATCTTTTTAGTCAAAGACTTGTATGAAGCCTTTTTCTATAAAGATGCCGCGGGTGTGACCCATTTTGGGATGGGCGTGGGGACGCTTTTATTCCTGATTGATGTGGTGCTGGTCAGCGCTTATACGTTTTCATGTCATTCCCTTCGGCATCTGATCGGCGGTGCGGTGAACTGTTTCTCATGTTCGAGCGCCGCAAAAACCCGATACCTGCTGTGGAGGATCGTCAGCAAACTCAACGAGCGACATGCTCTTTGGTTCTGGACGAGTTTGCTCACAGTGGCATCATCTGATTTATACGTTCGATTTGTGTCGGCGGGCATTATCCGCGATTTCCGGTTCTTCTAAAAAAAGTCATGGTAGATTACAAAACATTTGAATACGATATGCTGATTATAGGCGCCGGGGGCGCAGGACTGAGAGCGGCGATTGCCGGTCTCGAATCCGGCGCCAAAGTCGGCGTTGTGTGCAAGTCCCTTCTAGGGAAAGCTCATACGGTCATGGCTGAAGGCGGAGCTGCGGCTGCTATCGACGATATGCATGATGGCGACAACCCTGATGTCCATTTCGTAGACACCATGAGAGGTGGTGATTTCCTCAACAACTGGCGAACGGTCGATATCTTCGTAAAAGAAGCCCCCGATCGCATCTACGAATTGGAGCGATATGGAGCGCTTTTCGATCGCACACCTGAAGGTTTAATTTCACAACGACCCTTTGGGGGACATCGTTATCGGCGCTTATGCCACGTCGGCGATAGGACAGGGCTGGAAATAATCAGAACGCTCCAAGAAAAGGCTGTCAGCCTGGGTTTAAATGTCCACATGGAGTGCACCCTTACCAAGCTTCTCAAAGATGGCGACCGAGTTGTGGGGGCATTTGGATACGACAGGGTTAGCGGCGATTTCCTGTTGTTTAAAGCTAAAGCAGTTGTTATTGCTACCGGTGGTTGGGGGCGCATGTATAAAGTGACCTCCAACTCATGGGAGAGCACCAGTGACGGGGTGATGCTCGCTTTTGATGCCGGCGCTGAACTAATGGACATGGAAATGGTGCAATTCCATCCCACCGGAATGGTTTGGCCTCCAGGAATGCGTGGAATTCTCGTTACCGAGGGAGTTCGAGGGGAAGGCGGCATTCTGCGCAACAGTAAGGGTGAACGCTTCATGTTCAATCCGGAGTATATGCCGCCGGAAGCGAAAGGCATGTATGCTGAAACCCCCGAAGAGGCCGACCGATGGGTTCATGACAATAAAAATAACCGACGTCCGACTGATTTGATGAAACGTGATGTTGTCGCTAGAGCTATCTATAAGGAAGTCAGAGCCGGTAGAGGGACGGAGCACGGAGCTGTCTACCTCGATGTCACTCATCGCGGCGCAGACTATATCAAGAGCAAGCTCCCGAGCATGTATGAACAATTCCATGCCCTCGGAGATGTGGACATAACCAAAGAGCCGATGGAGGTTTACCCGACGCCCCATTATGTGATGGGTGGAGTCAGGGTCGAGCCTGAGGAATGCTCAAGCACAGTTAAGGGACTTTTTGCTGCCGGTGAGGTTTCTGCCGGTCTACATGGAGCAAATCGTTTGGGTGGCAATTCCCTATCAGATATTTTGGTTTTTGGCAAACGCTCAGGCGAAGGCGCTGCAAAGTTTTCAAAAACGGTGGACTTTGGGGCAATCGATGCCTCAGTTATTGAAGAGGAAGCAAAATTACTATTGCGGCCGCTCGAAAACAACGGATTGGAAAACCCTTATACGATTACAAGCGAACTGCAAGATGCCATGCAGGTAGGCGCGATGATCGAAAAAAGAGCCGATGGGCTAGAAGCTTGCTTAGTGAAGATAAAAGAACTCCAAGCTAGGGCTCAGAATATCGGCGTTGAAGGAGATCGCGGTTACAATCCAGGCTGGCAAACCGCGCGTGATATTCAATTCGCTTTGAAGACATCCGAAATCATCGTGCTCTGCGCATTAATGCGTCAGGAAAGCCGAGGCGCCCAGTGGCGAAGCGATTTCCCCGATAAAGACCCTGAATGGGGCAAAAAGAACTTAATCGCCAAGAAAGTAGACAGCGCATTAGAAATCACAACTCGCCCAGTCCAAGAAATGCCGGAACATCTGGCAAAGCTGTTTGAAGAAGGATAATGGGGGAACGTATTGCGTATTGCGTAGTACGTATTCCGGAATTCGGGATAGGGGGCTTCGCCCCCTCCGTGCCGCAGCGTTAGCGAAGGCATGTCACCCTGAGCATAGTCGAAGGGTCTTCTGGAAGATTTCTCGACAAGCTCGGAATGACGTGGCTTAAAGCAAATACATATCCGGAAATACGCAATACGAACTACGCACTAGAAGAAGAGGTTCGAATGGATACAGTTACACTTCGGGTGTTTCGAGGTGACAGCAGCGGGGGGGAGATGAGGGATTATGCCGTATCCGTTTTGCCGGGTATGGTGGTGTTGGATGCGATACATCAAATCCAACAAACAAAAGACAGCACCCTCGCATGTCGTTGGAATTGCAAGGCGGCTAAATGCGGCTCTTGCAGCGCGGAAATTAACGGCAAGCCTGCTCTCATGTGCAAAACACGCCTCGATGAAGCGACGATTGATGGCGTTATAACCGTTCGCCCGCTTTTTACCTTCCCCGAGATCAAAGATCTTGTCACGGATGTCTCTTGGAATTATCACATCTCAGAAAAAATTCCTCCGTTTACCCCAAAACCGGATGCGCCTAAGCCGTTTATAATGCATCAGATGGATGTTATGCGTCAGCAGGAATATAGGAAATGCATCGAGTGCTTCTTATGCCAGGACGTCTGTCATGTTCTGCGCGAGCATGAGCTAAAAGATAACTTTTATGGCCCGCGCCAAATTGTAAAGCTAGCTAACTACAACATGCATCCTTATGATAATCTGAAAAGGATGGATTTCATTCGCAACAACATGGGAATCGGCTATTGCAACATCACCAAGTGCTGCACGGACGTTTGCCCTGAGCATATTCGCATCACCGATAACGCGATTATCCCGTTAAAGGAGAGAGTTGCAGATAAGTTCTTCGACCCGCTTCGAATGTTACTTGTTAAACTTAGAATCCTGAAAAATCCGGAAGCCGACCGAAGTCAGGATTCTTTACTCGGTTAATTCCTACCACTCAGGAACCGCAACACTAGGCCGGCCATGTTCATGAAGCCATGCTAGGAGTTCCCGAATACTCCCTTGTGCCAATGCGACACAGGTATCAGCGCCGCCGTAGTAGATGTTGATTGTATCTTTATCGGGCATAACCGTATAACCACAAGGAAACACAACCCCGCCAACATCGCCGAACCATTCATAGGGTTTTTCAGGCCCAAAAATCCATGAATCGGAGCGAAGCAGGCAGTTCTCGATAGTCATTGATTCAAAAAGCGCTAAACCCACTCGATAAAGTGAGCCGGAGGCTGTAGAGCGCACGCCATGATAAAGCATGAGCCAACCTTCTTCCGTTTCGATAAGAGGACAGCAAAGGCCGATTTTATTGGCATCCCACCAAGCGCCTCGTCTAGCTTCAAGTATTAGCCTATGGCTGCCCCAGTGGCGCAGATCGGGTGAGAAAGATGCCCATACATGCGCGCCTAATGGGGTTACTGGACGATGAATAAGCGCCCAGTTGTCACCGATTCGATGGGGTAAAAGTGTGGCATCTTTATCTTCCGGCGGCATAACCACTCCGTAGCGCTCGAAGCTGACAAAGTCTTTTGTGAGCGCTATTGATACGCCGGGGCCTCCCTTTGAAAAGGAGGTATAGACGACTGCGTATTGGTCAAGCTCAGGTACATAAGTGATACGCGGGTCTTCAAGACCCCATATCTCTCCGGGGTTTCGTTCCGGGTCGGGAATTAGAGTTGGATGAGGGTCAATTTCCCAGTTGTCGATACCGTTTTTAGAACGAGCGGCGCACAAATGCGATAACCCTCGTCTGTCTTCAACGCGGCATAAGAGTAAAGTCGTCCCATCAGCTAGCAAAGTTGCTCCGGGATTAAAAACCGTATTGACAGCGTATGGCCAATCCTCAGCCGTCAATAATGGATTGTGCACAAACCGTCGAAATAATGTTTGGTGATCGCTTTCGTATGCTTTGCTTCCCATTGTCAGTCCCCGTTTGTTGTTGAGATAAGCGCATCTCCAGGAGGGACAGAACGAACGACAGAGTCGATTCAGCGCCCTCATTGAGATTCACTCGATCGGGGTGGAGACCATCGCGACAACCACCTGATGCATAATCATAAAGTGGTAGTTGCAAGTCATTGTCACCCAGGAACCAATCAAATGCACGTTGTGCTTCATAACACCAGCGCTCATTTTCAGTTACTCGATAGGCTTCAAGGCATGCCGAAATCATTGCCTGCGCTTCGACAGGCTGCTGGTCAAAATTTGCCCTCGGCTCACCCCGAGTGTAAAAGCCATTGCTGCCAATCGGAACGAAATAGCCGTATTCGGATGTCTGAGTTGCTGCCAGCCACTCAAGTGAGCGAAGACCGACTTCCAGCATCTCGTGATCCGGTATCCATTTTCCGCAGAGGAGCATCGCATGCGGTAAAACTGCGTTGCAATAAGTTAACTTATTTTCGAACCATGGCCAGTCTGATGAGGAATATTTTCGGTAGCAATCCATCAGCCTACCGGCCAGCTCTTTTCGTAAACTTTGGACAGTTCGGTCTCCGTTAAATTTACGAAGATACTCATGCAGACCAATTAGAATAAATGCCCATGAGCGCGGGGAGGTAAAAGATGTTATTGGAGGTAAGGCTTGATTGAAGAGACGGCTTGCCAGCCCACGCAATCCCGGATGTTTTGAACGGCCAAGTACCGCCCCAAGCACCCACATTGCTCGGCCATGGCTGTCATGCGAACCTACATCTTCTAACCATCGCCGGTCATAGGACATAAAGTTGCGAAAACGTCCATTGTCGGGGTTTATAGCGTTCCAAAGAAAAGCCATATACCTTGTGGCAAGTTGATGTGTATCTTGGGTTTCCGCTTCTCCGGAATCCTCATGAAACACCATTGCCAGTAAAGCCCGAGCGTTATCATCGGTGGTGTAGCCTTGGACATAGTCGGGAACGGTGAAAACCGCATGTTGCAGCATTCCCGTATCGTCCGTCATAAGCTTAACATGGTCTAGCTTAAGCGGTGTGCGTTCGTCGGTTCGTTTATCGAGCATATCAGTGATGAATAGACTATGGCGGTGCTGAGTTCGCTCTTTGCGTGCCCTCTCATAACTTTTCATATAGAGATGCGCAATACTTGGCCAGGTCATTCCTCGCCCGAGCAAGTAGCCTCTTTTTCGAATAGCATGGCGTTCCGCTTCATTGTCCAATAAATTCAATATTGCCTCAGAGGTCGCCTGGGCGTCTTTAAAAGGAACAATAAGCCCGCGACCATCACGCAACAGCTCTTCCGCATGCCAATAAGGAGTTGAGATAACCGGTTTGCCCATTCCCACCGCATAGGCGAGAGTTCCAGAAACAACCTGCTTTTGATTAAGGTAAGGTGTGACGTAGATATCCGCCACTCCGATATACTCAACCAGCTCATCTAGGCAAACAAATCTGTTCTCTAATATAACATTATCGGCTACCCCTCTTTCACGCGCAAGGGCAATTAGGGATTCGCGGTAAGCTTCTCCCTCATAGCGGATCGTATTTGGATGGGTGGCGCCCAAAACGATGTAAACCACATTCGGGTAGCGCTTGATGACCGATGGCAGGGCTTCAATTACTGTCTCAATCCCCTTACCTGATGACAGCAATCCAAAGGTTAGGATAACGAACTTACCTTCGACCCCAAACCGATCTTTTGAATAGGCCGGATCGAGAAACGGCACATCTGGTATGCCGTGAGGGATAAGGTCGATTTTCTCTTTGGGAATTCGATAGATATTGCGAAGGAAGTCCACGCCTCGCTCAGACATAACGACAATTCGGTCGGAAAGTTCTGACATTTCAGCCATGATCGCGCTCTGATCCTCGTCCGGATCGTCGAGTACGGTATGAAGGGTTGTCACGACTGGCATACATAATTCACGCAGAAAAGCTAAGATATGACTGCCGGATTTACCGCCATAAATTCCAAACTCATGTTGAAGACTGACGAGGTCGATACCACTAATGTTGAGAAATTCGGCTGCTCGCTTATAAGATGCGATATCATCCTGGTCGAGTTCAAAGCGAACTCGTGATGGGTATTCATACCCTTCAGGGATATCGTTCACCGCGATCGCAGCGCAATTCGTAGATTTAAATTCTCGAGCGATATGTTCACATAAGTCGCTAGTGAAAGTAGCGATTCCGCACTGACGTGGCACATAGTTTCCAACAAACGCCACATGACGCAAACGATAAGTTTCAGGTTGCATAGTTCTTTCCCTTCAAGTGAGAGGTCCACAAGAACCTAAACAAGTAGTTTTTTAGAAATCACCAGGAGTGCAAGTCCTATAACAGGCGATCATCCAAATACAAAAAATCCCTAACATTTTTTTGCCACTTCCCCTATATGTATACGTAAATTATTCAGAAGAAAGCACAAGGAAGAAAAGAAAGGTTAAAGG
>JBAXQP010000119.1 GCA_037131655.1 bacterium
AACACACAATGTCCGTATTGACCAGAACCACCGGATTGGCGTATATAACGGCCTTCCGCTTTGGCCTTTGTTCGAACCGCTTCTTTATAGGCAACCTGCGGCCTGCCAACGTTAGCCTCAACACCAAACTCACGGCGCATACGATCTGTAATTATCTCAAGGTGCAACTCGCCCATTCCAGAGATGACCGTTTGGCCTGTCTCAGTATCGGACGTCACTTGGAATGTCGGGTCTTCCTGCGACAACCGATGTAACGCTAAAGACAGCTTCTCTTGGTCAGCCTGTGTCTTAGGCTCAACCGCAACTCCGATAACCGGTTCAGGGAAACTAATCTGTTCTAAAACCACCTGATTATCTTGCGGACAGAGCGAACTTCCTGTTGTCGCTTCGTTCAAACCAATCACACCGACGATATCACCGGAATATGCTTCTTCGACATCCTCCCGAGAATTTGCATGCATCTGGAGGATTCGACCAACACGCTCACGCTTCTCTTTGTTCGCATTGTAGATCATCGACCCTTTTGTCAGAACACCAGAGTATATCCTAAGATAAGTCAAGCGGCCAACGAAGGGGTCCGACATAATCTTAAACACAAATGCGCACAGCGGTTCAGTGTCGCTCGGCTCACGGGTTACCGATTCTCCATTTTCAGGATTGATCCCCGTTACCGAACCAATATCCAACGGAGAAGGCAGGTAATCAATTACCGCATTCATCAAGGGCTGTATACCTTTATTCTTGAATGCCGACCCACACAACACCGGCATTATCTTGCTGGCGATGGTGTTCTTCCGAATAGCCTCGCGTATTTCGTCAACCGTTACTGGTTCGTTTTCAAGGTACTTGGCCATGATGCTGTCATCAACATCAGCTAAGGCCTCTATCAATTTATCATGATGCTCGGCAGCTTCATCTTTCAAGTACGCCGGTATATCAGTCACTTCAAAATCTTTTCCGGTACCGTTCTCGTAGATGATAGCATTCATCTTAACAAGGTCAATAATGCCCTGGAATTCAGCTTCTTTACCGATGGGTATCTGAATCGGCACCGCATTTGCTCCAAGGCGAGTACGAATTGACTCGACAACCTTAAAGAAATCTGCTCCAAGCCGGTCCATCTTATTAACCATTGCGATACGCGGTACTTCATACTTGTTCGCCTGGCGCCAAACCGTTTCCGATTGAGGCTGAACACCACCGACCGCGCAAAACAAAGCAACAACCGCATCCAGCACACGCATCGAGCGTTCGACTTCAACCGTGAAGTCAACGTGCCCAGGCGTATCTATTATATTGATTCGATGGCCTTCCCAAAAACAGGTGGTTGCTGCTGAGGTAATGGTAATACCACGCTCTTGTTCCTGTTCCATCCAGTCCATCGTCGCTGCGCCTTGATCGACCTCACCTATCCGGTGAATTCGCCCTGTGTAATATAAGATGCGTTCGGTAGTTGTTGTCTTACCGGCATCGATATGGGCCGCGATTCCTATATTTCTTGTTGTTTCCAATGCTTGAGTACGAGGCATATAATTCAACTTTTCCCGCTGGATGACTTCTTTACCAACGATAGTGTGCAAAAGCTTTGTTGGCATCCGCCATGCGGTGTGTATCTTCGCGCTTTTTAATGGCTGAACCTGTGTTGTTAGCCGCATCAAGAATTTCGCCGCTTAATCTCTCGACCATTGTATTGCCGGATCTTCTGCGGGCTGCAAATAGCAGCCAACGAAAAGCCAGTGAGCGACGTCGATGACCGGGTACCTCCATGGGAACCTGGTAGGTTTGACCGCCAACACGCCTTGGTCGCACTTCGACCATCGGCATTACGTTCCGGATTGCCTGATCAAATATTTCGCCGGCAGGTTTGCCAGCCTTTTCTTCAACCAGCTTCATCGCGGTGTAAAATATTTTCTCGGCGACGCTTTTCTTGCCGCCATACATCATGCGGTTAATAAACCGCGCAATAATCTCACTACCGTAAATCGGATCTGGAGCTACTAATCTCTTCGGGATTTCGCCTCTTCCTGGCATACTCTACTCCTACTTACCTGCCGTCTTCTTAGGTCGTTTAGTGCCGTACTTCGATCGTCCCTGCATTCTATTCGCAGTACCGGCTGTTTGCTGAGTTCCGCGAATTATATGATAGCGCACACCAGGAAGGTCCTTAACGCGTCCACCGCGTACTAAGACCACTGAGTGCTCTTGCAGGTTATGACCGACACCTGGGATATAAGCGGTAATTTCCTGTCCGTTGGTTAAACGAACACGAGCCACCTTACGCAACGCCGAGTTCGGCTTTTTAGGCGTGATGGTTCGTACAATCGTACATACCCCACGCTTCTGCGGATGATCCTGCAGCGCGGGAGCTTTCGATTTCTTCGTTACCTTTAATCGTGGCTTGCGAACGAGCTGGTTAACTGTCGGCATCTAATCTCCTCATAAATCTAACTTTGCGTATGCGTCAGAGCCGTCAAAGCATTCGAGGGAGAGTGTACCCTATTTCAGGCATTAAAAAACCCCTCGCTCGGACAAAGGGGGT
This sequence comes from bacterium, assembly GCA_037131655.1. Lineage (NCBI taxonomy): Bacteria > bacterium. Next base: position 2,540 of record JBAXQP010000119.1, read on the forward strand.
GCGGGTTCCGGTGCTCATAATCAATCACTACATATGCGATGGAGCGAACTATATTGCACAACGCGGGGCTACGAACAACGCGGGCTCGTCCACTTACTACCCTGCGCCCAAACCACGCCCTCCTTCCGATATTTCGGCTCAACGTCAGCGGTTCCGACCGCCACTGTCGAGGAACTATTATATACCAGAAACTAAAACCTTGTCAAGCATGCCACCCCACGATTTCAACCCTTTTTTGCCAGTTCCGTAGCTGAGGGGTTTAAAGCGATTTAAAAGAATCGTTCCCTAAACCAGGAAATCGACTCAAGTTATCATTTTCCCGTAGATCCAAAGTTTGTGATGATGTAGATGAAGCCTTAGTCATCAATCATATGTTTATTGTTATAGCTGGGGGCAAGCTGCTGGCTTTCTGCTTTTATCCATAGAGATTGACTCTCCATTAGATCCATCAATTCGAGATAGCGGCTCTAAAAGAATTTCACCGTTGGTTGAATGACCAACGGTGAAATTCTAGAAATGGGAGGATCGTTCCTATACGCCTTAAGTTTTTATAACTTTCTTCTTTGAGAGATTGAATTTATCATGGATAGCTCGTACAGCTTCCTGAGCATGGACCTTCTTAATTACACATGATATCTTGATTTCGCTCGTGGATATCATCTCGATATTGATCTCCTTATCCGCGAGTGCGCTGAACATATCTGCAGCAACGCCCGAATGGCTCCTCATGCCTATGCCAACTACCGATATCTTTGCGATGTCCTTGTCAACCGTCACACCACTTGCCCCTATCGAGTGTGTAACTTCATTTGCGACCTTAAGTGTCTTTGGAAGATCTGACGTTGGTACAGTGAATGAGAGATCTGTGGATCCTGCACGTGAGACGTTCTGCACGATCATATCGACATTCACATCAGCATTTGCAAGTTCCCTGAAAATGGCCGCAGCAGCCCCCGGTTTATCCGGCACATCACATATTGTCACTTTAGCTTCATCTTTAGTAAGTGCAACCCCTGATACCACTATTTCTTCCATTGATTTCACCTCCTTCAAGATAATCGTCCCTTTATTGTCGGAGAAACTTGAGCGTACGTGGATAGGTACATTAAACTTCATCGCGCACTCTACGGAACGTGGCTGTAGCACTTGTACGCCCAGAGACGCGAGTTCGAACATCTCCTCATAGCTCATTCTGTCGATCTTTCGAGCATTCGGCACTATGCGCGGATCGGCAGTAAATACTCCTTCGACATCGGTATACATCTCGCAGATCGAAGCTTTCAGGAATTTAGCGAGTGCTACCGCAGTGAGATTGGAACCACCACGTCCAAGCGTAGTAATATCCTGATTAAGGCTTACTCCCTGAAATCCCGCGACGATTACTACCCGGTCAGCTAAAAGTTCTTCATGAATACGCTTGGCGTTGATGTCTATAATACGAGCTTTCGTGAATGATTCATCAGTAACAATCCCCACTTGATGACCCGTAAATGAAATAGCGTCCTTCCCAAGCTTTTGTATGGCCATCGCTAGAAGTGCACAGGAGACCTGTTCGCCTGTAGATAAGAGCATATCTAGTTCGCGTTCCGATGGGCTTTCCGTTATCTTATGCGCAAGTTCTATCAGGTTATCGGTCGTATTTCCAAGAGCCGACACGACCACAACCACATGAAATCCTTTCGCTGCGGTATTTACCACGCGCTTGGCTACATTTTGTATCCGCTCTACGTCGGCAACACTGGTACCGCCGTATTTCTGCACTACTATGTCTTTCTTCATCTTGAGTATCGACTTTCAGAACACATTAACCGCTTATTAAAGTACCATAACAAATCAACGCTTAAAAAATGCTTCAGTTAGCGAGGTACCGCTCTCGAATTTTATACTGCTCAAAGCCGCGACGGTCTCACTGTAGACATCGAATCCGTTATGATCGACCCCCGACCCTGCCATAGCAAAAGGCACAGGATCTGTCACATGAGTCCTTAAAGAAATCGGGGTAGCGTGATCGGGGAGGACCATGACACGGAAATCTTTACTTGCCTTAAGATAATTCCACACGGTGGCCACCACGTATTTATCGAAGCTCTCGATTGCGCTTATCTTTGCGAGCATATCTCCATTGTGACCTGCCTCATCGGGGGCCTCAACATGGACGAAAACAAAATCCTTATCATCTAGGGCTTTTACCGCGTAATCGCCTTTACCTTGATAATTCGTATCATAATAACCTGTCGCTCCCGGAACATTTATTACCTCAAGACCAACGAGTTTTCCGATGCCGTTTACAAGATCTACCGCAGAGATGACCGCACCATCAACACCAAAGAGCCCCTTAAAAGAGGGGATACTCGGATTTGTCCCCTGCCCCCATAGCCAGATCATATTGCCAGGATTCTCTTTTAGAACGATACGTTTCTTATTTATCTCATGTTTTTCAAGAAGCATGCGCGATCGTTCCATAAGGTCTGTTAGAAGAGCAGCAATACGCCCCTTCGGAAGATGATTTGATAGCGTAGCGCCCATAATATCATGAGGTGGCGTAGTCACCGTCTTTACAAGCTCATCAAGCTCGTCAGGAGACTTTGTTTTAAATATGACCAAGTGTCGGTAGCTTTTCCCATGGATAAAACGAATGCTTTCCGACCCCATGCTTTCTTTGAGGAAACTGATAAGTAGTGACGACTCCTTATTGGTAATATGCCCTGCGCTGTAATCAGCCAAGATGTCATTTTCAACCGTTACTAGGTTACATCTGAACGCCACTTCATCCTTGGCTATCTCTACCCCCATATTCGCCGCTTCAAGAGGCCCACGTCCGGTATAATAAACTTTTGGATCGTACCCAAGCACCGCCAAATTAGCGACGTCGCTTCCCGGCTTAAGCCCATTAGGAATTGTCTTAACTGTGCCTATCATGCCCGCTTTCACGATCTCATTCATCGCCGGTATTTTGGCCACCTCGAGTGGAGTCTTTCCGTTAAGCTCCTTTATAGGCCTATCGCTCATTCCGTCCCCAACCATTATCACGTATTTCATCTTTTGGTCCTTTTTCATCCAACAGGATAGATCATATATTTGTCGTATGGGTTCATATTCCAATTTCCTTAAGAACGAGTGACATTTCCGGCTCCACTACAACAGGTTTCCGGACGCTTGCAATCGCACGTTCAGGGTCTTTGAGACCATGGCCAGTGAGAACACAGACGATCTTTATCCGGTATCCAGGTATCGTGCTGCTAAAGAAACCACGGCGATTAAGTTTCAAAATGCCTGCGACGCTAGCGGCGCTTGCTGGCTCGACAAATACGCCCTCTTTAGATGCAAGGATGCCATATGCCTCGAGTATTTCATCGTCGGTTACAGAATCGATAAGCCCACCTGATTCGTCGCGGGCTGCTATGGCTTGTTCCCAACTCGCGGGATTGCCTATCTTGATCGCAGTCGCTATGGTCTTCGGATCCTTGACTGGCGCGCCATTTACAATCGGAGCCGCACCTTCGGCCTGAAATCCGAGCATCTTAGGAAGGCGCGAAATACGATTATTATTTTTGTATTCGTTGTACCCCTTCCAATAAGCAGTTATGTTGCCCGCGTTACCCACCGGTATAGCATGATAATCAGGCGCGTCACCCAGGGCATCGCATACCTCAAATGCCCCTGTCTTCTGACCCTCGATCCTGTAAGGATTTACGGAATTAACAAGCGTGATCGGATACTTCTCGGCGATCTCTCGTACCAGATCAAGCGCAACATCAAAGTTGCCCTTCACAGCAATCACCTTTGCACCGTGTATAAGAGCCTGAGAAAGCTTGCCAAGCGCGATAGCGCCTTCGGGAATAAGTACCACACACGTAAGCCCAGCCTTTGCCGAATAGGCGGCAGCCGACGCCGAGGTATTTCCGGTTGATGCACAGATCACTGCCTTCGCTCCCTCCTCAAGCGCCTTTGAAATGGCGACGGTCATACCCCTGTCCTTGAAAGATCCTGTTGGATTTAAGCCTTCATATTTTAGATATACCTCAATATTATTCCCGAGAAGATTACTGATATTGCAGGCATAGATAAGCGGGGTATTGCCCTCGTTAAGGGTCACCACCGGTGTTTTATTTGTCACCGGCAGAAATTTTCCGTATTCTTTAATTAGCCCTTTCCACATTGATCATTCCTCCACGCGTACGCAAACAGTCTTGCTCTTTATAACATCCAATTCATCAATGATGCGAAGCGCCGCCGCCATATCGCTCTCGCGGGCTTCATGCGACATCATTACTATCGGAACCGGTTTTTCGGACTTGATCTCTTTCTGGGTAACCGTGGCTATACTTATATCGTGATTGCCTAAAATGCCCGATATTTTGGAAAGAACCCCAGGCTTGTCAACCACGGTAAATCGAACATAATAACGCGATCTTATATCGCTCATGTCACACACAGCACTCGCAGTTCCAGCCACAGGTGTTATACATGGAATCACACCCGCAGCTATCCCAGCTGCAACTGAAACGAGGTCGCTCACCACAGAACTTGCAGTCGGGAGCGACCCTGCGCCCTTTCCGTAGAAGAGGTTATCGCCCACAAGATCGCCCCTTACAAATATCGCATTATAGACGTCCCCGACGTTTGCAAGAAGATGCGTCTTAGGTATCAGTGTCGGGTGAACTCGTAGCTCCACGCCCTCTTTTCTGCGTTTGGCGATAGCGAGAAGTTTGATTGCATAACCGTTCTCGCTCGCATAATCAATATCGCTTTGCTCAATATCAGTAATTCCTTCGGTATAGATCGAGTCTTGAGCGGCAAATACACCAAACCCAAGAAGAGCCAATATTGAAAGCTTATGAGCCGAATCGATGCCACCAACATCAAAACTTGGATCCTTTTCAGCATAACCAAGCTTTTGGGCATATAAGAGCGCATCTTTGAATTGTGTACCATGTTCGGACATTTCTGATAATATGAAGTTACTGGTACCGTTTAGAATTCCGTAGATAAGGTCAATCTTGTTGGCAATAAATCCTTCGCGAAGAGAGCGAATGATTGGAATTCCTCCTCCGACACTCGCCTCAAAACCAACCGCAAGTCTGAGCTTCTGTGATAAGCCAAATATCTCAGCCCCGCATTCGGCAAGTAGCGCCTTGTTAGCAGTAACCACGTGTTTCCCCTGCCTAAGCGCCTCCATGATAATTTCCTTTGCAGGTTGAATACCCCCTATAAGCTCGACAACAATGTCGATTTGTTTATCATATAACACCTCGTCGATAGACGAGGTAAGTACGTCTTTGGCGACCTCGACCGGCCTTTTTGAGCTGATATGCTTTACGCAGATCCTAACAATCTCAAGATCAAGTCCGGTACTGGCTTTTAATGAAGCTCTCTTCTCATTCAATACCTTCACTACACCCGCGCCCACGGTGCCGAATCCTATAAGCCCTATCTTAATTTTTTTCATACTTTCCCCTTACTAGGTCTACGGTCTTCCATACCTAGTATGTTCCCTATTTTTGGTCCAATCAGAATGTTAATTCCTCAACCGCTAAGGCATAGATATGCCTCTGGTTGTACTCTCTTCGGTTTACGAT
>JBAXQP010000120.1 GCA_037131655.1 bacterium
CTTAATCAGGCGCGACGAGGTTAAATAGTGACAGACTCTGCAACTGAACCCTCTATTGTCGTAATTGGCTATGGGAGCGAACTGCGCGGTGATGATGCTGTTGGTCAACACATTGCGGCAGCAGTGGCAGAGTGGAACATCCCGAATATAAGGGCGCTTGCGGTACATCAACTAACGCCGGAATTGGCGGCTGTACTTGCAAGCGCCCAATTTGCTATCTTCGCTGACGCCTCCGCCGATCCCCACCAAACTGAAGCTCGAATCGAATCATTAGAATACGAAGGAGCAACCACCACCATCTTTCATTCAGCCACCCCCCAATCGCTCATCGCACTATCCCAATCCGTCTACGACCAATCCCCTCAAGCCTGGCTGGTTTCAGTCCCAACAGACACTTTTGAATTCGGCGCCGAGCTAACTCCTACTGCGCAACATGGCATGGAGACTGCTCTAGAACACATCAAGATTTTAATCTCAGAGCTTCTTACTGCTCGTTAAAATTATGGGGTGGGGACTTCTGAATCATTCAGTAACTGACTTATCAGGCTTATTTTCCTTATCCATATCCGTTGAGTTTACCGCCTGATCCTCTATGAGCGTTGAATATCGCGGCGGTTGATTAGCTTTGGCACAAAGGTCATTTATTTCCTGTTTCAATTCTATCATACGAAAATCATTACCTAAAGTTATTCGGATGAATTGGGTCAATTCTTCATTGATGAGGCGTAGCTCTTCCTTCGACTTAATGATATCGGTAATATCTACCAAAGAGAGATTGCACATTTCTTTATCCGCAGGAAATTCTGCTTCAACCCGCACATTGATACGGGAACTTGTTTTACTTTCCACAATCAACTCGCAAGCCTGCTTTGTCCGATCTTTAAACCCCTTCTCAAAGAAATTATCGAATACGGGTAGGTAATCCTCCAAAACAAAAATGCCAAAGCGCGTGTTCATTAGATGTGAACGATCCATTCCAAAGAGGTTTGACGCACACAAATTCATCTTGATGATAATTCCTTCGCGATTGAGTGTTAAGTAGCTTATCGGTGAGAAGTCATAGAGGTTAGTATACAGTTCCAAAGCTTCCTCGGCCTTAAATCTTGCGTCCTCAAGCTCCTCAGTCTGCATCTCTAATTCAACCTGGTGAATATGCAGTACGTTGATTAGCCTCAGCGCGTCTTCTTCCGACATGATCGCATTAACTTCTTGTTCCTTTTCTTTCAGTCTCTTTTGCGCCCTGCTTAGCAGACTTCCGCCTTCAATATACTCTTTATCACGTTTCATAATATATCCCCTCGCTTACCTCTATTACCTCGCGTATTCGCAAATCACGCTCTCATAGCGTAACTTAATTATTCTTAGATTCAGTATTGACCTTGAAGAAGATTGCAAGACCTTCCTCATCAGGACAGACATTCACATTGTAATGGCCCATGAATGGTTCGAGGGTAAAATTCGTCTCGAAAGACAATTCTATCTTCTCTTTCAGCGCCTGACGATACTTATCTTCTAAAATAGACCCCTTAGCTTCAGGGAATACGTCAAAGAAATAGCTCCCTATCACAACTCCGCCCTTACGCATCAAGCGTTGTTCTGCTACTTGGTTTAAACTGATCACGTTCAAATTGTTGTCCAATAAGAAATACGCATCACTGCTGTATTCTAGGAAAGTGTTGATTCGTAATGCCGTTTTTCGCAATTCTGCTTCTAACGTCTTGGCAACGGTGATGTCCAACAGTGTAATCACGACACCGTCAATCTTGTTATCCAATGTTCGATACGGCATTATACGCACAACATACCATCTCCCATCACGCGTGACAACTTGTTTCTCCTTGTACATCAACGTTCGCAATACTTCCAGCGCATCTACTGAAAGATCTTGGTAAACCAGATCGGAAGCAAAGTCGGTGATGGGCCGCCCCGTATCACCAATGATGAGTCTGAAAATCTTAGTTGCTTCGGCAGTGAAACGCCGCACATTAAGTCCACAGTCGAGGAAGAGAGTGGCAATGTCCGTGCTATTGAGCAGGTTCTTCATGTCGTCACTTGTACGAGAGAGATCGATTACTTTATCCTGCAATTCGTAGTTCACGGTCTGAAGCTCTTCGTTCAAAGACTGCATTTCCTCCCTGGAAGTGGTCAGCTCCTCATTGGTAGACTGAAGTTCTTCATTGGAAGATTGCAGCTCCTCATTTGAGGATCTCAACTCCTCCTGCGAAGTTTGCATTTCTTCCCGAAGTCCCTGCAGTTCTTCAGTAACATGCTTAACTTCCGACTCCGCCATTGCAAGGCGTGGATGACTACGAGAAGTTTTCTTGACGTCTTCACTCGCTACCATTCCAGAAACTGTTGCAACGTCTGTAAAGACAATCATTACCTTCCCACGCAACGCTTCAGGCTCATCAATGGATTGGATTGTCAGGTCTATCGTCTGTGTACCGCCGTTAGACCCAATAGTCAGGTTCCTGATAATTAGCCGTTCTTTAATTCTCAGAGCCTTCTGAAATGCGTTAAACAGTTCGTAGCGCAATCCTTCGCGGGCCATCGCAAAGATGTTCCAGTTGACCTTTCCGGAGGCGGGTTCCAGATACTTTCCCGTCCGCCCGCTGATATAAATTATGTCGCCCTTGCTATTGACCAATACAGCAGCCGGTGAATATGATTGCAAAAGTAGTTGGTCTGCCAGAAACTGCATGCTGTTCTTTGAGTTTGCACCATCGTCATTAGCCGACTTCACCGCTAATTTCGGGGAAAATATGCGTGGAAAGGTTATAGGTTCTAAAAGCATATCAGGCTCTAGCCGCTGGAAGAGCTTCGATTTAGCATCCATTGATCGGAACAATTCAGTGAACGCACCGGTAGACTCCGCACTGCCCAAGAGCATAACACCCTCGGAGTTCAAGCTGTAATGTATTAGCCTCAAGACAACGCTCTGCAATTCCACTTCCATGTAGATCAGCAAATTACGACAAGTAACTATGTCTATCTTAGTAAAAGGCGGGTCTTTGATAACATTTTGAGGAGCAAAGATCACCATCTCTCGAATCTCTTTATTGACACGGTATATGCCACTCTCTTCAGTAAAAAACCGGTTCAGGCGCTCAGGCGACATATCGGCTGCAATGTTTGTCGGGTATACACCTTGCCGAGCACGGTCAATGGCGTCACGGTCAAGATCGGTTGCGAATATCTGGAGAGTGAATCTTCCTTTCGGATGAAATTTCTCCATCGCCTCCTTGAACACAATGGCCAGAGAATAAGCCTCCTCGCCCGTTGAACAGCCAATAACCCATGCACGTAACTCTCGGTTTTGATTCACATCGGCCATAAGCGCAGGGAAAGCCAAATCTCTCAACCGATCCCATTCCTCCGGGTCGCGGAAAAAGCTTGTAACGCCGATTAAAAGTTCATTGAAGAGCAACTCAGTCTCTTGGGGATACTCCTGCAAATAACGAGCGTAACTACTGATCTTGTCAATTTGATGGATACCCATGCGCCGCTCGATCCGACGATATAAGGTGCTTTTCTTGTATTGGAAGAAGTCGTGACCCGTATGAGAACGAAGGATGCTAATGACCTTCTCCAGCCCGCTATTGGCCTTATCTGTAGCGGCTAACGTTGGCGTTGTAGCAGGAGGAAAATATCGAATGTACGTGATTATCTTGTCTGGAAGATCTTCTGCCTTAGCTATGATGTCTGCAAGGCCGGCATCTATGGCGCTGCGGGGCATTCCGTCAAATTTGGCTGAGGCTGGGTCTTGCACCAACGCCAGTCCGGCATTTTCCTTGATCGCTCTAAGGCCCAAAGTGCCATCCGAACCCATTCCGGACAGAATAACTCCAACAGCAGCTTCCTGCATGTCCAATGCAAGTGAGCGCATAAAGGAGTCAATCGGCAGGCGCAGCCCGCGTGGCGCGATCGGCTCCATCAGGTGCAATACACCGTGCAAGATGGTCATGTCCTTATTGGGAGGGATCACATAGACGCAGTTTTTCTCGACCGCCTGATGTTCCATAACCTGCACAACTGTCATCGTCGTGGCACGCTGTAAAAGTTCCGGCATGATGCCTTTATGGGTCGGATCCAGATGCTGCACAACGACATACGCCATCCCGCTATTATCCGGGACATTTCTCAAAAACTGCTCCAGCGCCTCCAGTCCTCCTGCAGAAGCGCCTATACCAACGACAGGAAAATCCGAATACCTGACAAGCGGGTTAACATCTTGCTCATCCGACGATACTTCGGGTGAAGTTTCGTTGGATTTAACTTCAGGTTTCTGATCTTCATGGACTTTCTTATTCTTTTTCATTTTTAACTCTATGGCATTGTCAACTATCGACAACACAACCAATAAATTTTTTTGGCATCAAAAGCATCTTAGGATCATCCAAACACCAATTGTTCCAAAGACCTCCTATAGTCCCTTGAACAATGTTCACAACAATAAGCCCCTGATGCATCGTCTAGCTTTTATAGTTATATCATATCATACTTATTCAAGTAATCACAGTATTTATGATGGTTCGACTAATATTTATCAGTGTTGAAATTCACAAGGCTTAGATAAAGAAATATGTGAATTATTTGTTATTAGCCAGATGCGCTAAAACGAAGGGGTAAATAAGTATTGTGAAAGTGTCTGATTGATTATCTTTTAGCGACTGTATCAGCAATCTTCTTAAGATCGTCTTCTGAGAGATCGCCAATTAGGCCGTAGGTTCTGTCATCACTTTTCCAGAAATAGGTATTCATGCGCCCACGCCCCCGCATACGGCCATAGCCCTGCATCGGTTTATGTGGGAATAAAGAAGTGACACCGAGCGATTGCATCAAGGTTATGCGATGTCCTCCGCCGGCATAATGCATCGCAACAAATGCTTTGTCATTTATTGAACCGATGCGTCCCTCTTGAAATACTATGCCTGAAGGTAAAGCGCTGGAAGCCGGTTCATATATCTGGAAGGGAGCCGCTTTTTTTAAGGCCTCTATTTGGCGGAAGATAAAGTCCAATTTTGCCACCGGGGGAGCAAAGAGCGATTCAGGCGAATTAGAGTTAAAATTAACTCGCTGAAACTCGGAAGAGCCTGCCAGTTTTCCGTCTGAATCGTAATGTTCTCTCTTCAATACAAGACCGCTTGTTAGATCCACCCACATACGTTCAACCAATCGGCCTGCAGTGTCTTTAAATTCAATAATATCGGCTTCGCGGCCGGCTATCTTGGCACGTCCGGCAATAAAAACGCGCCATTTCTCGAAACGCAAATTACGCATAATCTCCTGATGTTGTCTGGAACGCGGAGAGTTGATTTCGATCCAATTCCCACGACTGGGCTGATAAAACCATGCTTTCATCCCACAGTCAATCAGAATTTCACCTTTATGAGAAGCAGGCGCCGTGTATTCCACTCTAAGACGTCGGCCTGAGCGATAGACATTCTCAACCAAGCCAGGCTCTTTTCCGATCTTAGTCGTTCGCTGCCCCTCCATTTTTAGAGTGCGTTCGGATTGAATAACACGCTGAAGGACTTTCATAGCAGCAGGGTCTGAAGCAGATGTAGTCGCACTGACAGTGATAGTCTGTGACCACACCGCGATGCTAAAGAGAATATTAAAAGCTATTATCAATCGCCAACTGTATTTCAAACCGACACTCCAAAAATCATACTTACATAGCTCCCATATCGACAGCCGACGGGGCTTCCGGTTTAGGCTTTTCAAGAGCAGACGGACTTGATGATACAAAATCAGTATGAACTTCAGTCGTTGTTCGCTCAAATGTCGTATCGCTAATTGGCGTCTGAACCGGTTTTTGGGAATAGAAAGATACGCCAACAATCAAAACCAAAACAGCAGCCCCCCCCATCGCTACAAGCGGTCGCCATGACAAGCTTTGAGTGAGCCTTATCCAAAGATTAGTAGGCGCAACCGTTCGATCTGAAATTCGCGCCATAACTTTCGAGCGAAACTCAAGCGGCGCTTTAATAGAAGGCATTGCCTGTAAAACTTGCACTGCTGCCTTCATATCGCTTAATGCGCGAGCGCATAGGTCGCAATAGCCAATATGCTCCTCTATAAGAGCGTTTTCAGCCTCACTGCAAGTTCCATCTATATATTCCGATAATCGCAACTGCGCTTTATTACACTTCATCACTTTTCGCCTCCGGACAGATAAGCTCTAACTGCCTTCTGCAATTCCGTACGGGCCAGGAACAAACGAGATTTTATTGTCCCTAATGGACATTGAACAACCTGAGCGATCTCCTCATAAGACATGTTTTCCGTATCATGGAGCAAAAGTACTTGTTTGAGTTTCGGTGAAAGGCATACAACCGCATGAGAGATTACCGATGCCATTTCGTTTTCAAGCAACGCTTGCTCCGGGTCAAATCGTTCATCAGCCACATCATGCTGCTGAGATTCTTCCTCAAATTGGTCACGGGTCAAAGAGAACACATCCGGCCGCCGAGATCGCCGGCGGACATGATCGATGCAAAGGTTCGAGGCAATTTTATAGAGCCAAGTACTAAATCCGGCACGGTTATCGAACCTGTGGATGTTGGTATAAGCCCGAATAAAGACTTCCTGAGCGATATCCTCAGCATCCAGCGGATCGTTCACCATCCGGCGCACAAAATTAAAAATCCGATCCTGGTAAAGCTCCAGCAGAGAATCAAACGCAAAGCGATCACCCGCTTGTAGTTTTGAGACTAAAGCAGCTTCATCTACCGCCTTATTAATTAGCGGTCGGTTCAATCCCTGCACTCCTTGAAATATTTAAATAGCCTCCATGGTTTTACATCACTTGTTATAACGAAATCAATCCCAGAAAGTTCAGAAAAGATTTTGTATTGCGTATTTCAGGAATACGTAATACGCAATACGTACTACGTGTCCATTTGTAAAATTCATATAATGAGCTTAGCAAAACCACTTGTTCGTGCTATAATTTGCACACGTAAATCTACTACGGCGAGGACTCCAATACTTCAACAATATTTCCGCGCTAAGAATGAGTATCCGGGCACTTTGCTGGCAATGCGAGTGGGGGATTTTTACGAGTTCTATGGGGAAGATGCTGAGATTGCTTCACGTGAAATGGAAATTGCCCTCACTAGCAGAGAAGATGGCAAAAACAATCGTGTCGCCATGGCCGGAGTTCCTTATCATGCCGTTGAACGTTACATCGCCAAGCTTCTGCAAAAGAACTTCAAAGTAGCCCTCTGTGACCAAGTGGAAGACCCTCGGCAGGCAAAAGGGTTAGTTAAACGCAGGGTCACTAGAGTGATCACCCCTGGCACCCTGCTTGAAGACTCGATGCTCGATGCCAAGCAGAATAACTATTTGGTCGCCGCCGTCTCAGGCGAGCCGCGGCATGGACTAAGCGTCGTTGATGTTTCGACCGGCGAATTCATGGCCACTGAAATTGATGGTGATCAACGCCAAACCAAGCTGCTACAAGAAATCATGCGCCTTGATCCTGCCGAAATCTTAGTCCCTGAAAAAGACCCCGACCTGGCGGATGAAATCAAGCTTATCTGCGATGCTACAATCACTCCTTATGAGGACTATAGCGGCCCGCCTATAACATCAAAGGATTATCTCCAGCGTCATTTCGAGACCGCTAACCTACGCGGATATGGTTGTGAGGATTACACTTCCGGCCTTGATGCGGCGGCGCTTGTGCTCAAATACCTGCGAAGTAATCAAGTTCCAACAGTTCAACACATCACTTCCCTTTCGACCTATTCGATCGATGGGTTTATGCATGTCGATTCGATTGCCCGCCGACATCTTGAACTTACTCAAAACCTTTCTGACGGCAGTCGCAAAAACACTTTAGTAACCGTACTCGATCATACCGAAACCCCCATGGGCGCAAGGCTATTAAGAAGATGGATCGATGAACCCCTACTCGATGTGGCCTCGATTGAGTTGCGACTAGATTCAGTTGAAGAATTAGCCAAAGAAGCTCTGCGCCGTGAAGAAATTCGGGAAGCGCTTCATCCTATCTCTGACTTGGAACGGCTTATTTCAAGGGCTGCAACCGGCAC
>JBAXQP010000121.1 GCA_037131655.1 bacterium
GCCAACCGTTCCTGTTGCTTACGCGCATGGGGTCCAAGGTATCCAAAAGCGCGTCCTAAATGTACATCCGATGTATGAAGAAACCTAAGCATTCCTGCCACCTTACATATCCAATTCGCTGCCGATTGATATTATCCTTCATTATGAATTCGAAATATGAGTGACTGTTGGGGGAGGTAACTGGTTTTAACTTAATCCGCGGATTTCGTACTCTTGGATGCCGCCGGGGGTTTCGACTTTGACGGTATCGCCAACCTTATGTCCGATGATGGCTTTGCCAACGGGGGAGACGATGGAGATGTGATCAAGAGTGGGATCGGCTTCGAAAGAGCCTACGAGAGTAAACGTCCATTCTTCACCGAACTTAGTATCGAAAACTGTCACATTTGAGCCTAAAGAAGCCTCTTCATGAGCGTTATCAGGTCGTTCTTCGATTTGGGCGCAATCGAGGATATATTCGAGATCGCGGATTTTAGCTTCCAGACGACCTTGATTGATCATGGCTTCGTCATAACCCGCGTTTTCACGCAAGTCGCCATGGGCACGTGTTTCTCGAAGTGCTTCCTGGATTCGAGGGCGGTCATTCTTCTTGGCATCATCGAGCGTTTTTTGTATTTTTTCATAGCCTTGCGGCGTTAGGATAATCTTTTCTGCTGGCATAGGAAAATATCTTGGCATGCTCGGTGTTTTGATGTCAAGCATGTCAGCTCTGATTATAAAGATATACTATTAGATGGACGCTAATGTGCCAAAATGATAGGTGTAATTAAGCAGGCAACTTTGGAGGAATATAATGAAGGTTAGCATAATTGGAGGCGGTGGTCGTGTCGGGTCCACGGCGGCTTTTGCTCTACAACTCGGTGGTTTCATTAGTGAGATGGTTTTGGTTGATGTGGCAAAAGATTTAGTTGAGGGCGAGGCGCTTGATCTGCGCCATGGGGTTTCGATGGCAACACCTCAGAAAATCTATGCGGGTGATTATCAGGCAATCGAAGGTTCCGATATCGTGATTATTACTGCGGGATTGAGGCGAAAACCCGATGAGAGCCGCCTAGAGCTAATCAATCGAAACGTCACACTCTTCCGTGATTTATTAGGTAACGTTCGTAGTCAAAAATTGGCAGATAATGCAATTTTGCTTATTGTCTCTAACCCCGTTGATATATTAACTTATATCGCTGTGAAGGAATCAGGCCTGCCGGTCGAGCGAGTGATCGGTCTTGGCACAACTCTTGATACTTGCAGGTTCCGTTCATTATTGGCTGAGTGCTTCAATATTGCAGCAAACGATATGAAGGCTTTGATTTTAGGAGAGCATGGCGATTCGATGGTGCCGATTTTCAGCAGCGCAACGGTTAATGGAATTGCTCTAAGCAGCTATCCTGGATATGATAAGGCAAAAATGGATAACTTGTTCCAACTCACAAAGCAGAGTGGCGCTGAAGTCATTCGACTTAAAGGCGGAGCCGGTTATGCGGTTGGGATAGCGATTAAAGAGGTAGTCAATGCTATCTCACTTGATTCGAAGCAAACACTGCCTGTTTCGGTCTTCCAACAAGGAGCGTTAGGCATTTCAGACGTCTGTCTTTCCTTACCTACTATCCTCACCCGCAAAGGTGTTGAGCGTGTAATTGAGCCGGTTGTAAGTAATGATGAACGTAAAGCCCTCCAAGCCTCAGCGGAAGTCCTCAAGAAGACATTAAAGACAGTAATGGGATAGAAGATATAAAGCGATTGGTATTTACCTTTCGCTTTTACTTTTTAGACGAATCTTTATCAAGTTTGTGATGCTCGACTTGATGTTTCATTTCTCGCCAGTAGGGTTCGGAGTGCATGGTGATCTCCACTTCAGGGAGAGATGCTCTAATCTTGTCTTCAAGCTCTTCAGTGAGGTCGTGGGCCTCAATAAAGGGCATACTGTCTTCGAACTGAACATGAACATCGATATATCGAGCATGTCCCGATTTGCGGCTTCTTAAACGATGATAACCAAGAACACGCTGATCATCTTCGAGGATTTTAGAGACTATCGCTTCATCCTCATCTGGCAACCTGACGTCCATTAACAGACTGATTGCCCCTTTTGTAAGCCGATAGGCTGCTTGAGTAATAATTAATGCAACCATAATAGCAACGATAGGGTCGAATATCTGAATGCCAGTGATCCAAACGAGAGCTAAACCGATAACTACTCCAAATGAGGTCCAAACGTCTGTCGCCAAGTGAGCGGCATCTGCTTCAAGCGCCAGCGAATCGGTTTGTTTAGCCGTACGATAGAGATAACGAGAAACGAGGATATTCACAATCGCAGAGACTAGCATGACGGCTAATCCGAAGCCGGGTTTATCAATGATTACAGGATGTCTGAGCTTATTGATTGCCTCATAGATAATCCATATTGCAGCAGCAAAGATTAGCAGGGCTTCAGCCATACCCGATAGACTTTCGAGCTTACCATGACCGTAGGGATGTTCACTATCCGCCGGTTTTCGTGAGACTGAAACTGAAAAGTAAGCAATCCACGAGGCTAAAAGATCGCTACCCGAGTGCGCTGCTTCTGAGATAACGCTAACTGACCCTGTTTGAAAACCCACTATGATCTTTAGAATTACGAGGGAAGTATTTGAATAGATAGAAAACTTCGCCGCGTGTATTGCTCGCTTCTCTAAAGTATTTTTATGACTAGAATTTTTCATTACTTGCTCTTCGTTAGCCTGCTTCTATCCAAGATGACGATTAATATGAACGCGCAAAGACCGCTTGCTCTTTTGAGGCTTTACCACAGCGGACGCAGTTTCCAGTTCCCCCTGGTTGGTCGAAGGGGATACAGCGACTGGTTGCCTTAGTATCCTCTTTAATCGCAGCTTCGCACTCACGTTCGCCACACCACCACGCCATAACAAAGCCTTCAGTTACCGCTTCTTGGAATTCATCATAGGTGTTGACAGTGCGCATGTTGGCGTTTCGGAAGGCGAGAGCGGCATCGAATAATGCTTTCTGAATGGTTGCAAGCATATCACGCGCTGAGTTGACGATACAATTCATGCTTATGGGAGTTTTGCCTTCTCGCCCAGGCATATCTCTTCGAGCGAAAGTGACCTGCTCATTATCAAGGTCTTTGGGGCCGATTTCGATGCGTAACGGCACACCGCGCATTTCCCAATCGTTGAACTTGAAACCAGGTGTCATTTCGTTGCGATCATCGAGTTTTACTCTGATGCAAGCAGCTTTCAGATCGTTAAAGACGTTTGTTGCAACTGGTAGTACCTTGGATTTTTCCTCATCACTTTTGCCAATAGGGACAATTACCACTTGAATCGGCGCTAGGTTGGGAGGAAGCCTGAGACCGTTGTCGTCACCATGAGCCATGACAATAGCGCCTATCATTCGAGTGCTCATTCCCCAACTTGATGTGTGGACAAGTTGTTGCTGGTTATCTTGATCAAGAAATTGGATGTTAAATGCCTTGGCAAAATTCTCGCCGAGGTAGTGGGAGGTAGCGGCTTGTAATGCGCGCTTATCACCCATCATGGCTTCTATTGTATAGCTGTTAACCGCTCCCGCGAACTTCTCACTTTCGCTTTTGCGCCCTTTGATAACTGGGATTGCAGCTTGTTCTTCAGCAAACTCGCGATAGATCTCGAGCATATTCAACGTTTCTTCTTGAGCTTCATTAGCGGTTGCATGCGCCGTATGACCCTCTTGCCAGAGAAATTCAGTTGTTCTCAAGAAAAGGCGCGGCCGCATCTCCCAACGGACAACATTCGCCCATTGATTAATGAGCAAAGGCAGGTCCCGATAGCTTTGAATCCATTCGGCATACATATGCCCGATAATGGTTTCTGAGGTTGGGCGCACTACGAGTGGTTCTTCGAGAGTTTCGCCACCGCCAATCGTCACAACTGCCAATTCCGGCGAAAAGCCTTCGACATGCTCCGCTTCTTTTTTGAGGAAGCTTTCAGGAATTAACAGGGGAAAATAGGCGTTAACGTGCCCTGTTTCCTTGAAACGTTTGTCAAGTGCGGCCTGTAGGTTTTCCCAAATGGCATAGCCATAAGGTCGGATGACCATACATCCGCGTACAGGCGCATGAGAGGCGAGTTCTGCTCTTTGAACAATATCGTTATACCAGCGAGAATAATCTTCGCTGCGAGGGGTTATCTTATCAGCCATGCCAAAGATTGTACCTTGAATAACCACCATCAGTCAGCCATGCACGGGAGTATTGCGTTTATCGGATAAGGTGATAGGAAAGAAGCAAGAGGCAAGAAGCAAGATTCTGGATGAATCAACACACAACAAAGTTGTGTCATTCTGAACGGAGTGAAGAATCTGTCTGAAAAGGGAGCACATCGCAATCAGCCAGGTTAAGACGGGTTTGCTTCGGTACAAACCTCCTCGCAAAAACACGTTTTTTTTATACTTCTGGAATCCTCATCTAACTTCGCACTAACTCTCTAAGTGACGCTTCGAAGGTGGGGAAGCTTGTTTCTATGCATTCGGTGTTGTTGATGGTGGTATCGCCCTCAGCGATCAGGGCCGCGATGGCTAGGGACATCGAAATGCGGTGATCGTTGTGGCTTTCGACGATAGCGCCTTTAAG
Organism: bacterium; assembly: GCA_037131655.1. Classification (NCBI taxonomy): domain Bacteria; species bacterium. The sequence continues at coordinate 4,604 of JBAXQP010000121.1, forward strand.
AGGAGTTGGGCCGCTGATTATGAGGCCATCAGGGGTTTCTTCTATCTGAGCGCCCATCTTACGAAGCTCTTGTGTTATCGTTGACAACCGGTCGCTTTCTTTTACTCGAAGCTCTTGGGCGCCCGTGATGACCGTTTCTCCATGAGCTTGAGTTGCAGCAACTGCGAGGATGGGGATTTCATCGATAAGTCGCGGCATAAAGTCGGCATCAATACTCATAGCCTTAAGCGGATGTGTTGAAACCTGTAAATCACCAATCGGTTCACCACCGCTGATGTATTCACTCATCACCTGAATCTCTGCCCCTGCGGCATTTAGGACGTCAAGAATTCCCATTCTAGTCGGATTCAGCCCAACGTTTTCGAGGAATATATTGCTGTTGGGTACTAATAATGCAGCGACTAAGAAAAAGGCTGCAGATGAAATATCTCCTGGCACGATCACATCACAAGCCGACAGCTTTTGGCCGCCTTTGAGACTTACGCTCAAGTGGTCATGTTCAAGTTCGTATCCAAACCCTGCCAGCATTCGCTCGGTGTGGTCGCGTGAGAGCGAAGGTTCGATTACTTGTGTCATACCCTCAGCAAACAAACCCGCAAGCAAAATGCACGATTTAACCTGAGCGCTTGCGACGGGAGAGATATATCGAATGCCATGCAGATTTCCGCCTTGGATAGATAAGGGAGCGTTGTTGGCATTATTTTGGCCGTCTATAGTCACGCCCATGCTACGAAGAGGCTCTACAATCCGCTTCATGGGTCGGCGTCTAATAGAGTCATCGCCTGTTAAGACACTTTGAAACGGTTGACCTGCTAATACACCGGCCATCAAGCGCAACCCTGTTCCTGAGTTGCCGAAATCAAGCACATCTTTTGGTGTTTGAAGACCGGTTGCTCCACACCCTTGAACTATATATTCACCCGTTTCTATTTTCGAGACAGCAACTCCGAGAGCTTGAATGGCATGCATCGTTCTCATGCAGTCATCGGCCTCAAGAAAGCATTGGATAACACTACGTCCATGAGCAAGCGCCCCAAGGATAACCGCTCGATGTGAAATCGACTTATCCCCCGGCGGTGTCCAAGTACCTATTATAGCGTGAACAGGTTCAATTCTAATTTGGGTCATCGACTGCCGTCTGGTAACAGGAAGAGGTCGGTTGGGCCATCTATATCCGGGTTGGTGACGATGCCTTTGTTATCATAACCATCTTGGCCAACACTATATAGGCGGTAAGTATCACCTTGGAATTGATAGATGAACTGTTTGCCGGAGAAGGGATCGATAATCATCTCATTTCCCAACTCTTCTAAGAGTTTCGGGTATCGCCCTATCTTTAATTTGTAGACACGGAGCATCAGATGCAGATAGAGTAACTGCCGACGCGCTTGGTATTTTTGCAAATTCTCTATGGAGGATAAAGGAGTGTAACAAATCAGTAATTGATTATCGATTTCAAATGACGACTTGATTTCATCCACTACTGAGATTTGCTCCCAAAGAGGCTTATCTAACTCCTTAACTGCCTTTTCACGAAGAGCTTCGAACTTATCAGTAATACGCTTTGTAAATGCTTTAAGCCCTTCGGGTGTGCTTATTTCCTTCTTTAGTTGAGCTATTACTTCTACATCATGTGGGTCTGTTTTGCCCTTAGCTGATTCAGGCGACAACTCTCCAGTGACAGGATCTTTAAATAATTCAGAAAAGACTGAATCGGAATCGTTCGGGTTCTTTAAGTCTTCATCCAAATTTTGGCGATCTCTTTCCCAATCATGGATTAAGCCTTGTTTACGAATTGATGAAAGAGATTCAGCGTTGCGCAAAGCTTGAGCGATTAATTTACATTCTTTAGCAGAGAAAAAGTCAATTTGCTTTGCTACGGGACTGATTAATAATGATTCACATCCTAGTCCTACTTGAAATTCAAGAGTATTTGGTTTTTGGATATCCTGTACTAATTTCATTCCATCTTGAAATTCTTGCACAACATCCATGCCATCCTCTTCAGATAGACTATGATTGATCTGAATGAGGCGAAGGCGCGCCAAACTACGATAGCCAGCATACTCGCTTAATCGCTCCGTTTCCTTTCGTTCGGGAACTGGGTCCCAAAAAGCTAACTTGGCGGCTATATCCATTAAATCTATTACTTCTTTGTTTGCGTTGAGATAGCGTAAAGCGGCATCAGAAGGTGGTTGTTCTGAATAGTTAAGGTTGTCCATCTCATCTTTCTGATCAGGAGGAAGCTTTTGCCAATAGGCGTCCAACTTCTGTACTGCCGTAAGATAGTAATCGTAAGCATTCTTAGACGGCAGTTTGGGCTGGTAGGGTTCAGTGGTTTCAACCGTATAGGCGATGGCAGTGGATAGCAGTATGATAACTAAGGCTAGTTTGTATCTGGACATTTTATTTTCTCCTTCACTTACATTGTCGCTTAAATCGAATGGGTAATTCTACTTATATCACAGATTAAGGCTTAGAAACCTACTTTTTCAGTCTTTATGCTGCGGGCTTCTTCGAAGAAGTGTTGCAGAGATGTAGTATCTTCGTTTTCGAGGGCTTTTCGGAAGTAGACTAGTTCATCCTCAAGCTGTTGGATAGTGTCAATTAGCTCGTTGCGATTGGTCAGGGAAATGCGTGTCCACATGGTGGAGGGGCTGGCCGCTACTCGCGTTGCGTCCTCCCAACTTGGCCCTGCAAGGTCATAACGCCCCTCTTTTGAAGCTATACGCATTAGTGATGCAGCTAGAACATGTGGGAGATGACTGAGAATAGCGATTTGCCGATCATGTTCATCGGCTGGAACGGTAACCACATGCGCGCCTGTTTGAGTGATTATTTCCGAGACGGCTTCAAGAGTTTGATCAGAAGTGTTTTCGGTGGGAGTAAGTATCCACGGCCGGTTGATAAAAAGATCTGGAATGGCGGAATTGAATCCGCCCTTCTCGCGACCAGCCATTGGATGCCCTCCGATGAAATTGGAAGGGAAGGGAAGAGATAAAGCCCACTTAATCACCGGCCCCTTGACCCCCGCAACGTCGGTAATGATTGTACTTGGAGTTAAGATTGGCTTGAGTTTGGCAAAGACATCCGAGATCGCTTCCAACGGAACGCATAAGACGATTAGACTGGAGTTACTTAGGACTTGAAAATCGGTCGATGTTTTGGAAAGCGCTTTGGCTGTGAGAGCATCCTGACATACCGTATCGTCAACATCAACGCCGACAATGTAATTAAACCCAGCTTTTTTTAGCGCAAGAGCAAGGGAGCCTCCGATAAGGCCAAGACCAACAATTCCAATTTCATGCTCTACTGTGTCCATTAACTCTCTCGATTAACTTTTCATTGAGGGGAAGCTTCTGCCGACTGATTTGGCTACAGGCCCTACATCTTTCATAAGGGAAGTGAAT
>JBAXQP010000122.1 GCA_037131655.1 bacterium
GAACAGGGTTTATCCGTAAATTCAGCTAAATCTCCTGTACGGTATCTTAGGAATGGCATAGAGAAGTTGTTTAAAGCGGTAGCGACAATCTCGCCGACTTCCCCTTCTTCAGCGGGACGGTCATCCGGACACAAAACCTCGAATAGCCCCATCTCCATAGCCATATGATAGCCATCATGTGCTTCGCATTCGCCTGCGTTTCCGACAAGCTCAGTCAAGCCGTAATAATCCCATACTTTGCAACCAAAAACTTCCTCCATGCGCTCCCTTTGATAGGAACAAAGTGTTTCTGATGAACAAACTATACTACGAAGAGGGTTTACTTTCAATCCTGATTCTTCAATCAGGGTAGCGAAGTATGCGCCGTTGGATGGATAGGTATTAAGCAATGTTGGTCTGAAATTATTAAACGCTTCTACATAAGCTCCAATATTTACAGGGGTTAGATGATAGGAAGAAAGATAAAGACAGTTCTCCCCTTGTTCTTTAAGCCAATATCGTCCAGGCTTTAAAGTTAATCGCAAACCACGTAAGTTGACATTGGGTTCACCCTGTTTATAGCCACTTTTCAACCAATGTCGGTTCAGACATGCTTTCTCCATTATCAAAGACTTGTGGTCTAGTAAAAACTTAACCGGCTCGCCTGTTGAACCACCTGATGTACATTCTTCCGGTTTATATTCTGTTGAATTTATAGCGCAAAGTTGTTCGAAATATTCCCGTAGGTCAGCTTTGGAGATTGGAGGGATATTCCTGATATCGGCAAGAGTCTTTAAGTGCTCGGGTTTGAATCCTATTTTTTTAAATAGAGTTTTATAATAGGGAACACGTTCTGAGCAATGCGTTATCAGTTCTTGAAGCTTTACAAGCTGCATAGCCTCCAAGTCTTCTCGCAGTAACCACTCACTCTTAGCTAGCATGTCACAATAACCGGCAAATTCCTTGCCAAGCTTTACCTTAGCAGGTAGACGACCATATATAAGCCGAATTGCCGTTTGAACTGGTACCGGACTGTTATTGTGTATTCGCCTAATTAGGCTCCGAAAACTCATATTAAAGAATTCTACCTCTCACCTATATATTATTGCCGAATTCCGCTCCTTACTTTCTCCACCTGGTTTGACAAAATGGCTATAAAACGCCTAAAATCTCTTAATACAAATTCATGGAGGTCTATATGAGATCACGATTTTTCTTTGTCGTATTCGCACTAATGCTCGCCGCTTTGGCGATTGCTGCTTATAAACCAAAAACAGGCGAGACGGTTATTAAGATGAGCATCAATAACAAAGGTGATATTTATATCAAGATGTTTCCCAAGGACTCGCCTAAAACAGTCGCTAATTTTGCATCGCTGGTCAAAAAGGGATTTTATAACGGCATTAAGTTTCATCGAATAGAACCTAACTTTGTTGTCCAAGCTGGTGACCCGATGAGCAAGAAGCTTCCTATAAGCGATCCATCACTCGGTTCTCATGGCTCCGACACCCCTGTTACATTCGAGAATAACAAGCTAACCCACAAGACAGGCACCATCGCTATGGCCCTGACCGCGCCCAAAAGCAACACTGGTGACAGCCAGTTCTTTGTCAATCTATCTGATAATGACTTCCTAAACGGCAACTACTGCGTCTTCGGCAAAGTTGTCGACGGCATGAAGATAGTTGAAAAGCTCAAAAAAGGCGACGTTATCACCAAAGCTGTAGTACTCAAAGGGGCTGCAAAGAAGAAATAAGCTTTCGAATAACTTGATGATGTTCCATTAACAACAAGGGCGACCGTTAAGGTCGCCCTTGTTGTTATTAACTTTCAATAGCTAGCTAAAAGATCACTAAACAGCCTTTGCCAAGTGCAGCCATTCAACCAAGATCAAATACATACGGTCGACCAAGAGTGCGAAACGGGTCATGATAGTGGAACCAAATATAGCGCCAAAACCGATCATGATTAGCCACCGGCCTAGCAAAGCGTAGTTTTTGACAACTTTGTTTTTTTGCTCAAAGGCGAATAAGAAGTAGCTTAAAACAGCTGTTAGAGTAATAAGAAAAATTACGTTATTAATAGCCCCTGAAATGCTCAGTCTGTTAATTGCAGGGGTTGGATCCTGAAGCGAATAGATGTTAGGCCATAACGGTTTAAAAGTGTCTCGTATTTGGGGTGAGGTTGTTTGCCAAAATGATTGAAATACATTGCCTGCGCCAAGACCGATAAACATACCTAACGGGATACGGCTAATCCAGCCGTGCTTCTTACTGAAAACGAAGTAAGCCATAATCGCTAATGGCGTTAAGAAAAGCCATAGCCATTCGCCTTGTTGGAATATCCTATCGAACCATTTTGGCCCCATAACCTCAACCCAACTAATGGCAACACCATAACCGATTCCAAGCCCTATGAATACATGCTCAAGAAATCGATAGATTGGGTTTTCACGATAGAGGGTCGAATAGATACCCATTGTCACAACCGCACCCAACATTGGAATTATCGCATTATGATAGCTGCCGCCTTCTCTGATGTAGAGAATCATTGCAAAGAGGACAGGGATAGACGCTAATAATCCAAAGAATGCGATTGTTCTCTCTTCACGTTCGTTCATTCACCGCTCCGCCTTCTAGCATTCTTATTACCTACAAGCATACCGACGTTACCTACAACAATTGATAGAATAATCAGTGTAAACGCCGCTGACAAAGGAGACATATAACGACCGGCTGTTCCGGGATCACCTGTGTGGTTCTTAACATTAAGTTGTTCGTAATCGTATGCGCCTTTTGCGCCCCACAAGATGCCTGCGAGCTGACCTGATTGGAAGTAAGGAATCGCTTCCGGAGCCATAATTGCCGTTGGACAAATGCCCACCTTAACACCCGGCTTCAGGAGGCCAAGCCAAACACCATGCATCGCGGATGCTGCTATTTCTATCACTATATGAATTTCAGATGCTGATTTAATGCCTTTCATAACTGGCCATGAGGCCAAAGGCTTTTTATCTCGAGCATCAACTTTGCCGGTAATGATGTCTTCATTGATACCCTTTACATAGAGTGCACCGGCTGGCTGATAACCAAAGTAGATGTAATCAACACCGTACACAGCGCCATATTTTTTGGCTAATTCATCCACTAGGCTCTGGGCAACCTGTGAAGCAGTGATATCAAAAGACATCACTGCAAAACGGATATGACGCTTCATCATATGGCTGATGAGGGCTGCCATTTGACCTTTATTCTCGCCGCGTGTAGAGTTCGACCAGTCAGAAGAAATAAGAACGATTTTATCCTTTGGCGTTTCCTCGATAGTCTTCCACAAAGCGATACTCATCGGTAACGGCACATTGGGCATATCGACTTGATAAATGGTTGGGATAGCAATAACGATTAGAAGAATGACATACAATATTCTTCTGTCAATCTTTTGCATCCTTTCCCATATTGATAATTTATTTGCATCTTCGGTATTCATAAACCAATTTGCTCCTAATCTCCAAATAATGCGCCGCGCTCTATGCCCAACCACATACGCAATGACATAGCGAGTGAGCCTATAGCGACACCGAACTCAATAGCGCGAAGTGCGGGCGCGCTCACAACACTTAGGATCCAACCACTCCACGTTTCAACACGTAGGTTCGAGCTTAACCCATTAGGATCAATACCTCCGGTGATAACCGTACCAAAAGACAATCCCAAAATTACAACAAGCGCAGAAGCCATCAGAATTGATGATTCAACGGAACGAAGACGGAAAGCGCGGTATGCAGCGGAAAGAATATAAAACGCAACAAGGGAAAACATCGCTGCATCAACGTTCTGCATGACGCCATCGAACAAATAGGTATAGGTGTCATCAATCCACCATTTTCGTGTTACTTCAAGTGAACCTTTTTGTCCAGATGCGGTTTGAATTTCACCCTGCATTGATTTTTGGTTTACTAATCCAGTGAATGTCACAGGGCCGAAGTTCTTGAAGGGGATCGTAAAAGTACTCTCCCCCTTATTGACAGTCATATTGATTGGTCCGTAGTAGCGTTCGGATTTACCTCTGGTTAATCGTGCTAGTCCATTCACTTCAACAATATCTGTCTTTGCGCTTCCACGTACGTAATGCATATTCATGAAGCGGAGACGGCATTCTTGCCCGCCGCCTGCAAGTTGCATCGTTCCCTTCCAAGGAACATCCAGTCTTTGATTACCACGCGACCCAAAAGCAACGAAAGCCATGATTAAAACGGAAGCAAGTAAAGCTGCGCTATAAACCCAATCCTTAGATCGTTTGAGTGTTTTTCCGAGATGTATCTGGAAAATACTGTAAAGGCCGACACCGAACATCAAACCGCCAACAATATTCCCAAAAGGTTCCATAAAACCGGACAAAGTCGGAGTAATGAAGTTCTCCGGGGATCCAGATTTGGACATTCGTGTTGGTATAAAATACTCAAGCGAGTAATACAATCCTGAAATAAAGACGATAGCAGTGATTAAAGGACGACGGAATCGCTGAGGTAATTGCAACAAAAGAATAATAGCTGCAACGCCTACTAGCGTAATTATAATCGCGGCAGGTATGAGGAAACTGAGATTAGTCATCCTCGTATGCAAATGTAAATTAGCAAAAATTTGTGACATTGCTGAATTGGACCTTCCTATATCCTACGGAACTAACCTTTATGGAATAAGTGCCTGATTGATTGCATAAGAGCGTCCCACCCGCCGATATTAAACAATTTATACATCAGGGGTTCACTGCCCTTAAGTTGTGGACCGGTTATCGTGAATACAACACAACCAATAATGATTATCGCTACTAGGGCTAGCTTTGCGTAATCTTGCCCAACTAAACTGCCTAACGCGACAGGCTCACGACTAAGATAAGCGCTGGCTGCGTAAAACTCATCACCTATGATAACGTAGTCGCAAGCTGCAACAAAGAACGGGGTTTGGGTAGTCATAGTAGTTCCCGCCACTTGTATAGCGCCAACGGAGTTTGCAGTTTCAGCTAGAATGAGGGATTCTGCAAAGAAGACCCCCATTAGGAATACGGCAGCAGCTTTCTCTCTTTGAATAATGCCTGAGGCTCCTGCAGCGAATGCGAATTGACCTGAAGCAACATAACGGACTGATTCAGGATCGTAGACATCGAGTCTACCTTCAACACGATAAGCGTCCTGAATGACTTCCTGAGCAACTGTAAACAATATCGGATCGGCAAGGAGAAGGCGAATTGGGCTGCCGAAACGCGCAGCTGTACGTGTAACATATTGGAAAATATTAAGCGCCTGCAAACCAACGATATCCAAGCCGCTCAAGCCGGGAATCATAATTGCCGGACGTCCCATCTCTGTCGCACGACCAATAGCTTCATCAATGGCGTTCAATCCGGGAATGCGGCGAATAAAAGGCAAGTTACCCCTGATAGACCCAAAAATCTTCCACATAATCAGGCTTACGAGGATGCCTTCAAAGACAATCACAAACCAGTTCTGGTCAGCGTGCTGCATTGCTTTGTTCCTTTTTCATACGGTCTCGTTCCATCATAAGCTCCTCAATCCGCTGAATGAGCTGTTCTATATTTTGTCTGTCTGAAAATAGCTGCGTATAACGTCCGTAGTTCTCAGTTCCAATAATAGGACCGATAAAACCTGTTAATACTAAAGCCCCATGAGCCATGATGTTGCTTATAGGTTTATTCATTTCAAGAAACATAATCGCCGGAGTTGCCATGCCTCTTAAAATAACTTGTTTAGCGATTGCATTTATCATTTGCTGTTTATTTTCTTCGCTAAGATGCTCATCCCATAACGGCATTTTCTGGCCTCCAGCGTTCAATAGTACCCAAAACTTGCTCCCTATTGTTGTTAAAGCGTAAGTAAACTCCCCTGTAAGCCTCCAATCGAGAGGGATTCTCCAGAGAGCTTAATTTTACGCCTTCATTACCAACATAGATACGGCGCACGGTTTGCCATTTAATTTGTTGCCAATGCCACAAACATCGCGCTTGCGCGCCTTCTTGCGAGATCGTATAGGTGATAGGATAAAAATATTCTATTGTTGCGGTTAAAAAAAACCACAAGCCCAAAACCCCAAATATCCAATGGCCAAGCAAAACTACCCCCAACACGACCGAAATTACAGCACAAAACGCCGCAACATACCCTTTCATTGGATTGCGGCGCATCAAGAGGACATTCCACTTTAAAGGCACATAGCCTTCTGCTTGTTCTTGCATATTAGTTCTAGACAATTATAGCTGCTATACCCTTGGCTGTCAAGTTACTTTTCCAACCTCTTTCACATAGCCCATAAAGTAGACTAGTATCCGCTAATAATGACGCGGTAGCATTTGAGGCGTTAGTAGGATAATAAAACTATGCGAATTCTTTTAACTAATGATGATGGTATTCAGGCAGAAGGGCTGCTTGCGCTTAAGCGAGCAGTAGAGTCGTTGGGCGAAGTCTTTGTTGTCGCCCCTGACCGTCCCAGGAGCGCCAGTGGACACTCGATCACCCTTCACAAACCGCTTCGACTCCATAAAACCAAGTTAGCAGACGGTTCTACCGCTTATTCGTCAAATGGAACCCCTGCCGATTGCGTTACTCTTGGCCGCGGTGTTGTGATGGAAGAGAAGTGCGATTTAGTAATTTCAGGGATTAACCCTGACGCGAATTTAGGTTGGGATACGAGCTATTCCGGCACAGTGTCTGCCGCCGCTGAAGCTGCTGTATTAGGCGTTCGCGCTTTCGCAATCTCGGTTGCATCGATACATGAGGCTCCTGTTATCGCAAATTTTGAAACTGCCGGAGAAGTAGCACGTAATCTAATCGGCCAATTTGCCCAGCACGAAATACCTAAAAATGTATTGTTAAATGTAAACGTTCCAAATGTCGCTTTTAATGATATAAAGGGTATACAGATCACTCGCCAAGGCTCGCGTCAATACACTGACCGTCTCATTACGCGCACCGATCCTTGGGGGCATCCCTATTATTGGCTTGGCGGCAGCCTCCTTCCAGAAAGGGCGCTAGATGGCACTGACGTTTACGCCGTCCAATCCGGCTACGTTTCCATCACTCCCATCCACCTTGACCTAACTGCCTACGTTTTATTAGATGCCATGAGAGATTGGGTTGCTAAAGAGTAGTCTAACCCCCACGTCTCTTGACCATTGAGCGAATTAATGGTATCCTTTCGTAATGTGCCTATACGTATGTATAGGTTCATATTTTTGGCGGGATTCAAACGCTGAATTGGAGATTAGTAGTATGGCAACTTTAGTAGTAACTGGCGCCCAGTGGGGCGATGAAGCGAAGGGAAAACTTGTTGATGTATTGGCTGAATGGGCTAATGTCGTCGTCCGATATAATGGCGGGGCGAATGCAGGACATACCGTTCAGGTCGGAGAGAATGTCTACAAGTTCCACCTTATTCCAACAGGTGTCCTCAGGCCAAATCTCCTTTCAATCGTTTCAAGCGGCGTTGTTATCGAACCGAAAGCGCTCATTCTGGAAATGGCAAAGTTTGGCCAAGGTCAAGTAACCCCCAACAACTTCAAGATTAGTTCTAATGCGCACGTGGTACTTCCCTACCACCAATTAACTGAGCAAATTGACGAAAAAAGCCGTGGCGATGAAAAAATCGGCACCACTAATCGTGGCATTGGCCCAACCTATGTCGATAAAACAGCCCGATCCGGCATCCGCATGATCGATTTTATCGACCCTGCGCGTTTTAAAAATAAACTAACATTAAATTTAGAAATAAAGAACCGCCTTTTCGAAGCCTACGGTGAAAAACCGTTCAGCGTTGATGAACTTTTGGCTGAATATTTGCCGTTGGCTGATCAGCTTCGTCCCTATGTTGCCGATATCGAGATGCTCATTCATGACAAAGTGGCAAAGGGAGATAATGTCCTATTCGAAGGCGCTCAAGGCACGCTGCTCGATCTCGACTACGGGACCTACCCCTTCGTCACATCGTCCCATCCAGTAGCAGCGGGCGCATGTTTGGG
>JBAXQP010000123.1 GCA_037131655.1 bacterium
CGGTGAGGGTCTTCAAAGGTGGATATGTCACGGAAGGTTTCGAAATTAAAGATGACTAAATCGGCATAGGCATCAGGTTTTAATATGCCGCGGTCGGTCCAGCCTAATCGCTGAGCAGGAAGAGACGTCATCTTTCTTACGGCATCCTCTAAAGTTAGGAGCGGTGTTTCTTTCACGTAATTGGCGAAGATTCGGGGGAATGTGCCATACGATCGAGGGTGCGGCCGTTCGGCGCTCATGGGGCCATCGGGTAAAGTACCGATCGCATCTGAACCGATCATTGTATGCGGATACTTCAGCACTGTTTGCACGTCCTCTTCACTCAAGCTAAAATGTCCTGCGCTCACAAACCCATGTTCATCAGCGAGAAGATCGAGCACGAATTCCTCCGGCTCCTGCTCCATCATACCGGCAGCCGCAAAGATCGTATGCCCCTGCAAATACCGATGATGCTGCGCGTTACCGATTACTACCCGAGACCAATCGGTATTTTCCGCCTTCATATCATTAAGAATTCGAGGGCGATAATCGGGGTCGGTCAGACGAGTGGCATAATCTTTGGGGTCCGTTGTTTTTACCCAATCGGGCAAAAAGGCCACTGCGAGCGAGGTCTGATAAGCAAGATAGGGATAAGCATCCAGTAATATATCCATCCCTTTCGCTCGCTCCTTATCGACAATTCCAAGCGTCGTATTAATCTTGCCCCAATTCCGTTTCCCATCAGCCTTATGATGGGAAAGTTGAAGCGGCATATTGCCCTCTTTGGCGATGACGAGGGCTTCCTGGACCGACTCGATGAGCTTATCTCCTTCGCTTCGAAGATGGGTCGTATAAAACCCACCACGCCGTCCTGCCACTTTTGCTAATTCAATTATCTCATCAGTGCGCGCAAATGAGGCAGGGGGATATTCCAACCCAGTTGATAATCCCCATACCCCCGCATCAAATGCCTCTTCAACAAGAGCTTTCATTTGTTCGAGTTCATTTTGGTCAGGCGGTCTAGGTTCAAAACCAAGTACTCGCTTGCGAATTGTGCCGTGACCTGCCAAAGGAACGTAATTCGTCCCCGTTCCCTGCTCTTCAATTAACCGTAGATGCTCCTCAGCAGAACTCCAATTGACCTGAACACCGAACGGCAGCAACCACTTTTGCTCGAACTCAAACTTAGGTGAATTTATAATCTGACCCATCGCCATCCCGCAATTGCTCACCACTTGGCTGGTCACACCCTGAAAGAGCATGCTCACCTGATCGGGATTTTGAAGAATCGAAAGGTCGGAGTGAGTGTGCATATCGATAAAACCAGGGCTGACCACTAATCCGGATGCATCGATTACCTTTGGTGCATTCCAAGTAGAAAGCTCCCCCACCGCCACAATCTTATCGCCAGTAATCGCAACATCAGCAACTCTTCCCAGAGCACCTGTCCCATCAACCACAACCCCGCCCTTTATAAGCACGTCGCATGACTGAACCCTAAAATGGGTGGCGGATGGTGTGCTCGTCAATCAGCCGAAAGAGTGAGAATACTTCAGGCATGCGGCAACAGTATTGCGGTGTAGTTCCAGCACAGGCTCAATTGTGCCCTGAGCATCCCGCTGATAACCTCCTGCTAGGTTCCATGCCAGCGGCTGATCCTTGAACCCTGTGAACACCATCATGTCACGCTCTTGCATCTGGTCGGTGGTGAGCAGTCCACCCAGCGGGTCATGCTCATGGGGGTCAGCCCCAGCTTGGTACAGGATCACATCGCAGTCTTGCATCTCGCCAATGGCATTTTTGAGCCAGTCGAAATACTTGTGTGCAAACTTTCCTGCGCCATCCTTGGAGTCAAACACGGCCCCCTGAGTAAAGTGGGTCACGTAGTCGATTTCCAGGCGCTCGATGATGTCTTCGGTGCCATTGCCATGGTGAAAGTCGCAGTCCAAGATGCCAATGGATTTGGCATTGCCAGCACTCTTCAAAGCCACCGCCGTCACCATCAAGCCATTGAATGTACAAAACCCTTGCGAGAAGTCGTACCCTGCATGGTGGAACCCGGAGGTAGGGGAGCAGGTATGGGTCTGATGCTCAAGCGCATACTCGGTTGCCGCTAGTAGCGATCCACTGGTGTAGAGCAGTGAGTTTGCCACCGCTTCGCTGGTGTTGCCGAATCCGTTGGTGATGCGGCTATGCAAGACGCCATCCACAAAACGCGGGTCGTGAGCCTTGCCAATAACGGCATCTTGCAATGGCTCAAACGCCACGATGTCGTCTGGCGTGATTAATCCATGCTTGAGCCAGTCAGCTACTACCAACGCAGGCTTACCGGCGCTGGGTGAATACGATGCCGCCTCTGCGCAACTTTGTTGTGGAACGTAAAAAATCTTCATCGTCGTCTCCCTGTGTAGTGTGATTCTGTCCCAAGCAGCGCTACGGTTGCAAGGAAATGGACAGGGTGTTCATTGCACTCCAACGCCGTTACTCTCCGGTTCTTTGCGCAGGATTTCTACCTGCCGTTGATGCGGGTCGAAGTCGTCAGCTATTTCTATGACAAACTCTTCTTTGTAATCCCAGTTTTTTCTATAGAGAACGTAAGATGTAATTTTGACTTGCATGATTAACTTTCACATTGTTGAATATTCATAACTAGGCTTCTTTACGAAAAAAGGCATTTGTTTATCTCGGCTAACTTTCGGAAGTTGATGAAGTGAGGACTCGACTTAATTCACATAGCGCCAGCGTCTCGCCAGGCACGTCATTCCGAGATTGCAGATGAATCTTCCGGAATACCCTTCGACTTCGCTCGGGGTGACATGTTTACACACATAGAAGATTGTGACCTCCCTATTCCGTAATACTTACTACGATCCCTTCCCTTTATTCTTTTTCTCACGCTCATTATAAATATCGGCTAAGGCTTTGTAGGGGTCGGTAATTGGGTTTTTGGCTTGTTCTTCTTCGAAATCTTCAATTCGCTTGTTAAGCCGTTGGACATTTTGGCGGACGGAGAGATAGGCGTAGACGGCTATCAGGATGATAATGATGACGATTAAGTACCAGGGGATCATGTTCGGATACCCAATGACCCAAGACGAACGCTGTGGGCATGGCAAATGCTTACCGCTAGCGCATCAGAGGCATGGTCGGGTTTAGGAGGCTCCTTAAGCCCCAAAATCTTCTGGACCATGAACTGCACTTGCTGCTTTTCTGCCCCCCCATATCCTACGAGCGCCATTTTTACCTTCATTGGCGAATACTCCTGCCAAGCGATATTCGATTGCGCAACCGCCAAAAGAATTACCCCAATCGCCTGGCTAACCTCCATCGCGCTTTTCTTGTTCACGCTGAAAAGCAGTTGCTCCGTCACCACTGCATCGGGTTTATATCGCTCAATTATATCAATCACATCTTTATGGATACGAAAGAGACGCTCGACTTTAGGCAACTTCGCATTTGACACTATAGCGCCGTATTCAATCAGTCGGCATTGTCCTCCCTCAGAGTTAACAACCCCAAATCCCACATTTGCCAACCCCGGGTCGATCCCCAAAATAATCATATATTGAATGTGACACGTGACAGGAAGAAAGTCAAGTTTTTTAGCTATCTCCCCAAACCAAATGATACTTCGGAAGAAGAACTGCTGTTGAATCAACAAAGATTCATGAGATAGCGATTTATGCGTAAAGTAAGCGAGGGGTGCGCGTCTGTTCTACGGAAGTTCAGGCTTTACCGTCATAAGAGTAAGAACCTTAATAAGATTACTCCCTTTCCTTTCATAGGGCAATGGGTATAATCCGGCAAAGCTTATCTTGGTGCTAGGGGGGAAAAGAGAAATGTTAATCCGATTGCTCGTTTTATTAAGTCTTGTAAGCATGACGTTGGGGGTTTTTGCAGATAATCGAGGGAACCAACTTCTTCGGAAACATGCTGCCAAGCTGGCCGCGGCTCAATCACTTAATGCGGAAGTAAGAGTGACTTCAGCCGAGGATAATTACACGATTTCTATTCAAATTCTTCGTCCCGATAAAGTCAAATTGGTCACGAAAACTTTGGTAAAAACCTCGGATGGGACGACCCAATGGTTCTATTACCCGCAGTCAAATTCATACATCAAAAGCAAGCCCGGCGATCCTGCGAACGTTCTGGATGTCGATGAAGTGGCCGTCTGGAAACCCTTCTTTAAACCTAAAGCTTTTGATGTGATTAAGGATGCAACCTATGTCGGCATGGAAAAGATCGGCACAACCCAATATGACGTAGTCAGGTTCACGACCCTAAACAAAAGCACTGTAAAGCTTTATATCGACCCGGCTACAGGCATTGGAAAACATGCTGATATTAATGTAAAAAAGCTCAAACCCTTATTAGTTATCAGCAAGAGCTTCACACTTGATGATCCGAACCTTAATGCCTCAACGTTCGCTTGGACAATTCCGGCTGGCGCAAAGGAAGTCACTGAAGCAGAGATGACAGGCTTCGGATGGCTAACCGACTGGGACAAAGCTCTCGCTTTTGCAAAACAGCAGCGCAAGCCTGTTCTTATTGATTTCTACGCTGATTGGTGCCACTGGTGCAAGGTCTTAGATAAGGATGTCTTCCCAACCGCTGAATTCAATGAGCAAGCAAAGAATTTCATCCTTCTGAAGGTAAATGGAGAAATCCAAGCCTCCCTTGCCGAACGCTTTGGCATCAGTGGATATCCGACGGCGATTTTCGTGGATTACAATGGCAATGTAATTCATGAAATTGTAGGCTATTTACCCTTAGCAGGTTACATTGAAGAAATGAAAACCGCCCTAAGCAAAGCCCCTAAGTAGAGCGGCAAGTAGAGAATGATTCGACAAAAAAGACCGTCAAAAGGCGGTCTTTTTTGTTCGGGAAGCCTTTATTCGGTGTGTAATATAAGCTTTGCCAATTATAATAAATCCGCTTCCCTTCGTAGGCCTTTAGGCCATATCGAAGGGAAGCGGAGACCCCCTTGTATTCCCCCTTGGAAAGGGGGAAATTCCGACTCTGCTTTTCACCTATAGCCCTTCGCTTTTAGACTAATTCTGAAATCTTGCTTCTTGCCTTTTGCTTCTATCCCTTGCCCCCTACTTCCCCTCAACACTCTTAATCAAAGTCCAGTCTTCTATAGTTGAACATTTGGTATAGGATATGTTGCCCAGCTTCTCAAGGTCTTTGGTTTTGGCGATGATATAAAGACTGGATGTAGTGGAAGCTAATCTGGAAATCTCATCTGGTTTATCGGATGCTTCGAAAGCATGGCGAGCGTAGAATTGGGCGCTTGGATAGGCGGGATGAAGGTTGAATAGAACGAGCTTTGCGCCTTTGGACATCTCCGGGCGTACTTGCTCGACCATCGAATGAACCGGACGCCAAGTTCTCTCGTTATACGCAGGGGCAAAGATTAAAGCCGTTGTCCATAGGATCGCAACGAAGCCCAATAGCCCTATTTGGCTTAGATTCCATTTACGAAGACGTTGAGAGGCAAAAAGCGAAAGCCCCAACATCACTGCTCCGAAAGCAAAAGCAATTCTTAGCAGCCATAGAATCTTTGGTATCTCGCTCTCAAGAATTTGGCGTTCCAAATGAGCATCGGTGATGAGTTTCGGACAGAAAAAGGCGGCGGTGATTAGAGTGAAAAGACTAAATAGAGTAATTGAAATCCTTCGTACTGACTTAGTGGAGCGGAAGGTATCGTACGCCCATAATCGCCCTATTAAGATGGCAGCAGCCGGATAGAGTGGCAGTAAATAACTAGGAAGTTTGGCGCTGCTAATCGAGAACACAACGAAAACAAGCAGAAACCAACTCCAAAGGAATCGTTCGTTGTTCGTACCGCGCTCTTGAATGGCGGCGGGAATAATATAGAGGCTCCATGGGAAGAACCCGGCAAAGAAGTAGAGAGCCATCCCCCAAAACGGCAAATTATGAGCCGCATCCCCCCCTGAGAAACGGCCTAAGTTCTGCCTTATCAAAAATTCACTGGTAAACCCCGGCCCGTGCTGCCTAATAACCGCGATATACCATGGCAATACGACTATCAAAAATAGCGCCGCCGCCCCTAAACCCCATAGAACCAGTGACGAGGGCTTATGCTGTGCTCGCAGATCAGGCGTTCGCCAATAGAGGATAACCGCCAAGACAACAAGAAAAACTAACGCTACCGGCCCCTTAGTAAGGACTGCCAGTCCGCAGGCGATTGCCGAAATCAGCAGCCACCACTTCCCGACACCTCGCATAAACTCCCAAAGTGAGCAGAAACTCAAAGTCAAGAAGAACATCAGCAGCCCATCGGTGGTTGCCAGATGGGATTGGACTAAGAAATAGAGAGCGGTCAGCAGCGTTGCTCCCGAATAGAGGCCGACGCGCAAATTGAACCAACGGGTGGCAAAATAGACGGTGATAATGAGGGTTAATAAGACAGCCAGCGCAGAAGGAAGGCGTCCTGCCCATTCTTTATAGCCGAATAATCGAAAAGCGTTGGCTTCAGCCCAATAGAGCATGGGTGGTTTTTCCCACCAAGGTTTGCCATTAAGGCGAGGCGTGACCCAATCACCCCCTGAAGCCATCTCAAACGAAACCGATGCGTAATAACCCTCATCCAAGTTGGTGAAGTCGATACGATTAAGCCCGAAGAAGCAGAAAAAGAGCGCCGCCAATCCCAGCAGCGCCCATAATATAAATTGTGATTTCCCAGCCGATGTTTGCAATTTTATTGACTCGCTAACTCTAAAGCCTTGGCTATTGGAGGACCGTAATCAGGCTCATCTCCTAGCTCATTCACATATTGTTTGTATTGCAAGATGCCATTTTTATCAACCACAAACATAGACCGTTGTTCAAGCCGCAAGGAGGGGATAAGCGTTCTATAGGCATGGCCGAAATTCGCATCAAGATGATCCGAACCAAAGCGGATGTTAAATATCTCCTGCTCAACTGCCCAACGAGCCTGAGCGAACTGCAAATCAACACTAACTGTTAGAACGTCGAATTTGCCTTTGTTTTCGTCGACGATCTGACTCATTCTTTTTGTCTGTGTAGAACAAACAGATGTATCCAAAGAAGGAACCACATTGAGTATCAACACACGGCCTTTGAAATCATCGAGTGTGATAATTTCTATTCCTTCAATTGTTTTTTCGATGAGCTTGAAGTTCGGCGCAGACTGCCCAACGGACAGTTCCTCGCCCTCGACTTCAAATGGCGCTCCTCGCAACGTCACGGTACGTCCCATCTTAGAATCACCTCGCAAATTAATTTGAATGACCTCTCAATTTTACCTGCGATTTTGCCTAAGCAATTCATACGACCAAAAACATGAGCGGAATGGCAGGAAAACGGTAGTCTATAGAGAATAGATCGTTGGTAGGTGATAGGGAATTGAGCCATAAATTATGGGGCGGACGATTTGAAAAGGAATTAGCACAGGAAGTGGTTGATTTCACTTTTTCGGTGGCAATTGACGGCAGGTTATGGCCGCAAGATATTGCGGGCAGCATCGCGCATGCTCGAATGCTGGGCAAACAAGGCATTTTGTCTGAGGCTGAATCCAATCAGATTATTAAAGGCTTAGAGGCAATCTGCGCCGACTTGAAATACGGCAAGCTCGAACTCGATGAGAGCGCTGAAGATATCCATGTGTTTATTGAAGGCGAACTTCAAAAGCGTATTGGCGCTGTCGCCGGAAAGCTTCATACCGGTCGAAGCCGAAACGATCAAGTCGCTACCGATACCCGCATGTGGACGAAAGAGGCGATTGAGAATTTGCGTTCTGAAATCCGCTCGCTGCAAACAGCTCTTATTGAGATAGCCGATAAGCATAAGCGAACGGTGTTGCCGGGACTAACTCACCAACAGCACGCCCAACCGGTCAGCCTGGGGCATCACTTTTTGGCCTATTTTTGGATGCTTGAACGCGATTGGGAACGGCTTGGAGATACTTACAAACGAACGGATATGATGCCCTTAGGTTCTGCGGCGATGGCCGGCAGCGGTTTCCCGCTCGATCGACAGA
>JBAXQP010000124.1 GCA_037131655.1 bacterium
CGCTCTATCCGCTTCTCTCGCGCCCGATTACCCGCCTTGATTTCCTAATCGGCAAGTTTCTTGGCGCGTACTTTGTCTCGGCGCTGGCTTTTCTTATTTTAATTGCAGTGGGATGCCTGGCCATGTGGCGTTTCCACCTATCTTTAGGCTCAATCGTTTGGCAGTATATATTACTGAAGCTATTTGCCCTCTGGATGCTCACCGCAATTACGCTGGCGCTATCTCTTATCACAACTCCAGCAGCCAATGTGACTTTTTGTATTCTATTTACAGTAGGAGCCGGAACAATCAGCCGCGGTCTACTTTTGAGTTATGAAGGCATGATGCCTATCACTCGATTTCTATCAAATATTCTCTATTATGTCCTTCCCCATGTCGACCTATTTGACTTGGGCAAGAAAGTCGCCTATGGTTGGCCTCCTGTTCCAATTTGGGTCATCGGCACATTAGCGCTCTATGCTGTGTTGTACTCAACGGCAATGCTCACTCTTGGCTGGCTTAAATTCAATCGGCAGGCAGTATGATGAAACGCGAATTAATTGGTTTTGGATTTGCTGTAATGCTGCTAGCGAGCGGTGGATTTATTGCTCGTAAAACAGCTCCACAGATTACAACCGATCCGACGGATGGGCATGTTTTCGAGGCGATGGAAGGCTCTTCAACGGCCTCCGTCTTTGGTGAGTTTAGAACCAACATGGCCGGTTTTTTATGGCTCAAGGCCGACCAATACATCCATGGCGGGGTTGCGCTTCGATCTTTAACGGATGATGAACACCAAGCGAATGCGATCAGACGCGCCTCAATCGCTGATGGTGAAGCTAACGGCACTCACGATGAACGCAATGAAACAACGGTTATTCCGGAAAGTGATCGTGATTTTCGCGGTTGGTTAGGAGAAATTGAACGGCAAACGCAACCCTTCTATGATATTCGAGGCCACAAACACCACAATCCAAGTGAAACCTTGCCGCTCATCCGCTTTGCCACCTGGGCAGATCCTCATTTTGTCCCCGGTTTTGTTGTGGGCGCTAACATTATTGCCAGTGACAATACCCGCGTTCAAGAGGCTATTGCCTACCTAAACGAGGGGCTTCGCTCCAACACGCGCAGCATCGTTATCTTAACCGAGTTAGGGCGATTTTACGGCTATCACCTTAGACAGTTCGATGTCTCACTCATTTCATTGGATAAGGCCATCAGCATTGCCCGAAGTCAGAAGTTCAGAAGTGAAGATGACGACGAGGCGTTTTTGAATGCGCTTCGATGGAAAGTTTTATGTCTAAGGCAACCGAACAAACAATATCAGGAAGCCTTAGCAGTAGTCGAAGGTCTAACCTACTTCCCTGAAGACCGAGTCTTACAAGAAATGCAAAAGAAGCTAAAATAGCGTCTTCTAGCGTGCCGCTTTTTGCAACAGAATCGAGTTATTGTGGTAAGTCTTCATCAAATCGATCTTCCACCGACCGTTTTGTCTCTTCATCGAATAAGTAAGGTCGAAACTTACGCCTTTGCCCTCAGGAGTAACGACCGATTCTCGAGTTGTCACTTCAGCGTCATCACCTTTTATCTTCGATCCAAGAAATTTGAATGAACTCTTTCCATTATCTGGATTCTTTTTTTCCTCTATCAAAGACCTGACAATCTCATCTAAATACTGTTCCTTGGTTCGGTTTTCAGTGGCCAAGACAGACTCTATCTCAGGAGTATATTCAATATATATAAGCTCCCTGACTAGTTTGCAATCGCCTCTTTCCGTCGCTTTTATCAAGTTCATAACCGACTGCTCAGCCTGATCGGGAGCATTATTGATGAGGTAGAAAAGAGAACATGCAATGATGAGAAATACTATCGCGCCGATAATGGGGGTGAACTCAGGAGGTTTGCGCGGCGGCGGAATCTTGACTGTATCAGAAAGAATTTTTATCCTATCGCCAAGGTCTTGCTCCTCTTCTTGCGGTTCTTCCTCAGGTACTCCCTCTACAACTTCCGGAGAAATTAAATAATCGGCGTTCCAATCAATCGCACCGGCTGTGCGCTCCCAGTCCATTTTAACTTCGAAATCCTCTTGCTTATCCTCTCCGATGATATCGATAAGCGCAACTGCGCCGGCATGCTTGGGATCGATTCGCTTGGCCTCAAGGATTAACGGGCGACCTTCGTCTATTTGACCCATCTTGATTAATTGGACGCCAAGATTGTAATAAGTATGTGCTGAACTGGGACGCAAAGCTAGAGCGGTTTTAAAAGCTTCCAATGCCTCTTCATGCCTACCCAACTTCGATAAGGAAGCGCCTAAATGGGATTGAAGCTCATAATCGTCTTTCGCAGAAACCCCTGCTGCCAGAATCATCTCAGCAACAGCTTCAAAATCGCCCTTTTCGAATAAACAAATCGCATCTGTTCGTAAAGCTTCTGTCCGTTCCTCGTGCATACATATCTCCTCAACCTTAAACCCACACCCTCACAGCAAGGCGAGGTGACAACTTATTATAATAGATATGCACTCATTTTAGTGCGATCCAAACTAATCATATACCGTTGGCATCTTAATGTCGAGCTTAGAAATATCGATAATCCACTTGCCATTCTGTTTGACAAGATTGTAAGTGACATCGGTCTCCGAACTAACACCTGCCCCTTTATGCACCTCTTCTTTGGCAGTTACTACTGCTTTATCACCCCTTACATCAGAGTTGATGATGGTGCAAGATAGTTTATTGGTCTGCTGCGATTTGCGTGCATCAAGCCACCACTCAATCAACATCTTTTTACTATCGCTAGCGCCCAAACTGGTCACCGTTGTTAGCTGATCAACGGTTACAATATCGCCCCTGTCAAGAGCGTCCCAAAGCAGTTCAACCGTTTCTTTAGTCTCATCCTTTTTGCCTGAGAGCATAAGGGCAATCATACTCACAATAAGCACAAGCCCAATGAATACCCCCAAAATGATAAGCGGCATCTGTGAGTTTGGTTCTTTTGGAAGCTTGAATGGCTCCGAACTAGGAGATGGCTGACGAGTCACCGGCGCAGGTTTGGCAGCGGGAGGCGTGCTCGGCTGAACCGGTTGTCGAGGTGGCGTTTGAGAAATAATTGTTGTTGGCGGAACCGTAACAACTGGAGGAGCAACTGAACCCTGCATCGTTGATTCAGGAGCGCTGATCGATTGTTCCTTAATCAGAGTACTGCTACTAATTGGAGGCGCGCCGACGGGAGTGGGTTTACTCCAATCAATCGCCCCTGCACTCCTTTCCCATTCCGTATGAGCTTCTATCATCTCATCTTTATCTGCGCCAATCCGAGCTAATAGCGAAGCAGCGCCGGCATGTTTGGAATCGAGGCGATTGGCTTCAACTATCATCGGACGCCCTTGGTTTTCGTGACCCATCTTTACGAATTGAGCTCCTAGATTATAGAAAGCCTGAGCGGTAGTAGGACGAAGAGCAAGCGCACCGCGAAAAGCCTCAACCGCTTCCTCATCCCGCCCAAGCTTAGAGAGTGATGACCCAAATCGCGATTGCAGATCGTAATCATCATCCGCTACCCGACCGGCAGCTAAAATCTTTTCGATAACCACCTCGAACAGCCCCTGCTGATAAAGATCGAACACCTCATTGCGTAAAATCTCCGTTCGCTCCTCATGCATCTTCTCACCTCGAATCAACAAAATCTAAAGCTAAAACAGCATCAACACTAAAATCCAATTATTAATATACAAGCTCTCTTATTTATAAGTTCGCCATGCGCTATTAAAAATCCTCTTCGCGAAGAAAGTTTTTTTGTAAATTGACAAACAATTTTTTATTGAGCGGTTTCAAACCCTTCCTTATTCAATCGGCGTCATTTCTATGTTAGCTTCCGGTTAGGAAATCCGTGCTAGTATTAAGGGCATTCGTTCGGATACAATAGAACAGTTAGAGTGAATGAATTGCTGCTAAGGGTTTATCTCCGAAGTACGCAGTTCCATCCTATTGCAAAACCGATCGAAAGGACCTACTGTCTTGCCGGAGATACTTGGACATTTAATGCTGGTGCTTCACTCTCATATTCCTTATGTGTTATCACATGGGAAGTCGCCTCACGGCACTGACTGGATATTTGAGAGCGCCGCTGAAAGCTACCTGCCTATCCTGAACGCCTGCGAGCGATTGACCAACGAAGGCATTTCGCCTAAGATCACGGTCAACATGACCCCCATCCTGCAGGAACAGCTTGCTGACGAGTCTTTTAAGAGTGAATTCGTAGACTATCTGCAAAATGCGGTCAATGTCGCTATCGATGACCAACGCGATTTTGTCGCAAAAGGCAACCTTTGGCAGGGTGGATTGGCCTATTTCTGGCAGCAATTCTATTCCCGGCAATTAGAAGAATTTAAAGAAAAGCATAATCACAGCGTTCTCAGCGGCTTCAAAAAGCTTCAAGATGAAGGCCACATCGAAGTCATCACCAGCGCCGCTACTCACGGGTATCTTCCATTACTTGGAACCGATGAATCAGTGCAGGCTCAGGTTAAACTTGGGGTCAAGACTTATGAGAAACACTTCGGGTGTGAGCCACGAGGAATTTGGCTTCCCGAATGCGCTTATCGGCCAAGTTACGAATGGAGTCCGCCAGTTGGCGACAAGGGCAAGCCTTTCTATCGCAAAGGCGTTGAAGCGGTTTTAGCCGAGAATGGATTACAGTACTTCTTTGTTGATTCGCACATGCTCCGAGGCGGCAGCCCGTTGGGGACTTACGCTGATCGCTTCCCTGCTCTGACACAACTTTACAAGCAGTTTTCAGATTCATTCAAGAACATGGAAGGGGCGAATCGTTCCGAATACGAAAGCTATTGGGCGGCAGGTCCCGGCGAAACCTATGCGCCAGTTGCCTGCTTTGCCCGCGACCCTGAGACTACTGTCCAAGTTTGGAGCGGTTCGCACGGCTATCCTGGCGATCCGCATTATCTCGAATTCCATAAGATGCATTACCCAGGCCGTTTGCGCTATTGGCGTGTCAGCGAGAACAAGGCAGATTTGGGAGCTAAGGCGCTCTACGAACCTCTGCATTCCTACGAACGTCTCTGCCAACATGCCGATCACTTCGTTGAGCTTGTTAAGAACACAATGGCCAACTATAAGCGCAACACAGGACGTATTGGCTGCATGGTCTCGATGTATGATACCGAGCTTTATGGACATTGGTGGTTTGAAGGGCCAGAGTGGCTTTATGAGGTCACCAAACGCCTCGCAAGCGACCCGCAGATTAAATTAGTCACCGCTAGTGAGCAGTTTGAGATGAACCCGCCCTCCTCGGCGGTTCATCTACCCGAAGGATCGTGGGGAGAAGGCGGCTATCACTCAATCTGGCTCAACGAGCAGAACGCCTGGACATGGGAAGATATTTATGCAGCTGAGCGCGATTTAGTTAAGTTGATCGACAAGTACCGCATGAACCCAGAGGTATCGCCAATTCTTAAACAGGCGGCTAGAGAATTGCTTTTGCTTGAATCCTCCGACTGGCAATTCCTCATCAGCACTTGGTCCGCCCGTGACTATGCTGAGGTAAGAGTTGCAGAACACTCACGAATGTTCAAAGCCCTGGCTGATATGGCTCGCAAAGTTGGCGAAGGCGGCTTACTTAATGAGCAAGAAATCGAGATCTATAAGGATAGCGAGTTAAGGGATAATCCGTTCCAAGACCTCGACCTCTCCTATTGGTCCAACACCGAATTTCCAGCGGGAGCCGCTTTTTAACGATTAATACTATGATCGCTTCACCGGATAAAACGGAAGCTACTTATGCACCCCCTTCACTTCGAAGAAGGGTGCCTTTTCTATTGTCCTTAATCATCCTGGCTGTAAGTCTATTTGCGTTGATGGTGGTTTCAACCTATCTAGGCGCAGCAGAATTGTCGTTTGCCGATGTCCGTGATGCAATTCTGGCTCGAATCCCACTAATAGGTTCCCATATTCGTCCACCTTCGGAGATAATTGACGTAATAGTCTGGAAGCTTCGTATGCCGCGTGTGGCGTTGGCCGCTTTGGTGGGTGCAATGCTGGCTATCGCGGGGGTTGCTTTCCAAGGGCTACTTCGCAATCCTCTAGCAGACCCCTATATTGTGGGGGTCTCATCAGGAGCGGCAGTCGGTGGAGCGGTTGCCACTTTGCTTGGAGTATCCGGCGCCCTTTTTGGCTTCGGCGCTCCGGCAATTGCTTTCCTATCCGCGATGCTCGGGATGACACTCGTCTATTCGCTTGCGAAACGCGGCAACCAAGTGCAAGTAGGAACATTTCTTTTAGCTGGCGTTGCGGTTGGCTCGGCGCTCTGGTCGTTGATTACGCTTCTTCTGATTGCAGCCCATAAAGACTTCAACAGCATCTTATCATGGTTGATGGGAAGTTTTGCCGATTGCACCTGGGATCACTTATTAATCACTGCTCCATTAGCTCTCATCGGATGGCTCGCCCTTCAATGGCAAGCGCGGGCATTGAATGTGTTTAGTCTCGGTGAAGAAACAGCGGCTCATTTGGGGATCGAAATCGAGCAACTTAAAAGAATTATTCTTATCGCCGGTTCGGTTATCACAGCCGCAGCCGTATCCGTTTGCGGCATTATTGGTTTCGTCGGCCTTATCGTCCCTCACATTGCCCGTCGTCTATTCGGCGCCGACCACCGAACTCTTTACCCAGCCTCTGCTTTTTTGGGTTCAATTTTAGTCGTTGGCGCCGATATTATGGCTCGTATGCTCCTTCGGCCTATTGAAATCCCTGTGGGCGTCATCACCGCCTTGATGGGCACTCCATTTTTTATCTATCTATTAAAACGAACGACATAATGATGAATTCATTTACTTGCTTGCGTGGATATTATCGCAGGCAGTAAAATAAGTATTGTTGACTAGTTAAAGAATTTAGCTTTGGTTGGAGAATAAACCTCTATGGCAAATAAAGTAGTAGAAATCGGGCTGCAAGACTCGGCAACTCCGCGTCCACCCGGCGTTAATTCCGGTCCAGGGTTTGTTATTGGTCAGATTGATGACCTCGTGAACTGGGCGCGCCGCAATAGCCTGTGGCCCCTTACTTTTGGGCTTGCATGCTGTGCAATCGAAATGATGTCAACAGGAGCATCCCGATTTGATATTGCACGGTTTGGGATGGAAGCATTCCGCCCTTCTCCGCGGCAAGCGGACGTGATGATTGTTGCCGGACGATTATCCAAAAAAATGGCTCCTGTGCTTCGTCAACTCTACGATCAGATGCCTGAACCTAAATGGGTCATCTCGATGGGAGCTTGCGCTTCGACATCGGGAGTATTTAACAACTACGCTATTGTTGAAGGGGTGGATCAAATCGTGCCCGTCGATGTGTATGTTGCCGGATGTCCGCCCTCACCCGATGCGCTCATTTATGGATTGCTTCAACTCCAACGCAAAATACGCAGCCAACGAACGGGAATGCTTCTTGAGCTCAAGGCTAAAGGAAGTTCGATATGATACGCAACATCGTAATCAATATTGCCGGCCCGATCATCGAAGGTTTAAAAACGACGATTGCGCACCTAAACAAGAAAAAGCATCCAACCAATACGGTGTGTTATCCCGAGGAAAGAAGAGAAAGCTACCCTCGAACCCGTTGGCGACATGTATTAGCCCGCTATGAGAATGGTTTGGAAAGATGTATAGGATGTTCACTCTGTGCGGGGGCTTGTCCGGCTCGGTGTATCTATGTAGAAGCCGGTGATAATACGGACGAAAAACGCTTTTCACCGGGCGAACGTTATGCCAAACGCTACGAAATCAATATGCTGCGCTGCATCTTTTGCGGCTTTTGTCAGGAAGCTTGCCCGACAACTGCAATCGTTTTGAGAAGCGATTTCGAACTCTCAAGCTATACCCGGGATGCGATGATCTTTACTAAAGAAATGTTGCTTGAAGCGTTGCCGGTGGACGTAAACAGATAATCAAAT
>JBAXQP010000125.1 GCA_037131655.1 bacterium
GATGATAACAGTAATTTTGCAGGTATATTCAAGCCTTTTTGAAACCGAAAATACAATTGGTATGAATTCGTTTGTTCCGTGTAATGGAAATAGAATAAGTTCATGCAATAAGAGACGGATGTATTTGCTCTTGTTGACTAGTCTAGGAGATAAATGGTGATTGATTACAGACCTCGAGGTCGCAGTTATAGAATAAAGGCACAAGCAGGTCGCATCGTTAAAGCCATGCCGTTACCCATGCCTGTAACGCTGCAGAATGCTTTTCATACAATACTAAACGCTAATCTATCCTGTGGAGTAGCGGCATGAGAATACTTGTTGCTGAAAATAAGCCAGTCTCTGCCCAATCTCTTCAGGAGGTTCTGCAGTCGATCGGCTACAACGTCATTAGCGCCTCAAATATTGAACAAGCATGGGAATGCCTCCAAGACGAGAATATCCAAATCGTAGTCTCGGCATGGGATACTGACTTCGATGGCCTTGAACTATGCCAACGAATCCGCAACAAAGAAACAGCTAATTACGTCTATACAATCCTGTTGCCCTCTTACTCAGTTATAAATAATCTCAATGACGCTCTGGATGTGGGAGTTGATGATTTTCTCAAATTACCTCTTGATAAGGAAGAGCTTCTTATTCGGTTAAAAGTTGCCTCTCGTATTCTCGCCATACGCACTGAGATCCAAGAGAATTCAGAGCATTTGCGATTAACCAAAGACCACTTGGCAGCGATAAATTCTCTTAATAATCAACCCACGCGCAGGTTCCAAGAACTCTTTGAGAACTTACCGATTGCCTGCCATACATTCGATAAACACGGCAAAATTTATGAATGGAACAGGGAAAGCGAGAAACTTTTTGGCGTCCCTTCTCAACTGGCATTCCAGAAGAAAGTGAATGACCTGTTTAACCAGCAAGCTTCAAAGGCAATCTTAAAAAAGAGCCATTCACGTGTTTTCGCCGGACAATTATTCAATGGTCTTGAATGGACTTACCAGCACCCTGAAGGTAGAAATCTTTACTTGCTCTCCTACATTTTCCCACAGCGACGAGGAGATGGAGAAATCATTGGCGCTGTCTGCACAACAATCGATATTACCGAACGCAAAACGTTAGAGCAGCAGACCGAACAGCAAAAACACGAGTTGGAAATAGCAAACACCAAACTGAAAACGCTCGCAACTTTGGACGGCCTTACCGGGCTATATAACCACCGAGCTTTCCAGGAAAGGCTCGAAGAAGAAATGCTTTACTCGCTTCGACAAAATATTCCAATGAGCCTGGCAATGATCGATGTTGACAAGTTCAAAGATTTTAACGATACTTTCGGCCATCCCCTTGGAGACGAAGCGCTTCAAAACGTTGCGAGATTATTGGAAGAAAATATCCGAGCCGGTGATTTCGTTGCACGTTATGGTGGTGAAGAATTTGCAGTAATCATGCGTAATGCCAATCTAGACGGCTCCCTCATACTCGCCGAGCGAATTCGTGCCGGTATCGAGACAGCGCCATGGAAACAGCGTGGAGTAACCGTTAGTATCGGTGTCGCCACCGTAACTCCTGCAATCGCCTCACGAGCCGATCTCATTGATCAAGCGGATAAGTCCCTCTATATGTCAAAGAGAAATGGCCGAAACCGCATCACCCACGCCGCGGAATTGCCGGCAAACAAAGCGCTGAAACCCGCCAGCTAATACCCCTTTAGGGAAAGGTTATGGGGAAGATGCAAGAGGCAAGACGTTACTGCTTAATCGCATAAATACAGGATAGTATAGCGAAGTTGCGATCCCTTACTTCTCTATTACGCCAAACGAACGGCTTGACGGTTGGTACGTAAGCTTCAATGAACGCTTCGATCGCCACGCGCAGTTCCTCGGTGAAATGAAAACTTGCCCTGCGCAGGGGGCTTGTGCGTAAGTATTCCAGACCAAACTTCCACAAGATTATGCCAATTGGCGGGGATTGGAATGTAATGAAAGCTCACCTCTTCCCTCTACCCCATCCCGATCAAATGCCGTGTGATGATCTCGTCTTGTACGTTCTTGTTTAGCGCAGTGAAGTAGGCGGAGTAGCCGGCTACTCGGACTACCAGGTCGGCATGTTGTTCGGGGTGTACCTGGGCGTGCTTGAGGGTTTCCGGATTGACGACCGAGCACTGAACCATGCCGCCGCCTTGCTTGACGAACGTCTTCAGCAGAGCAACGTACGCGTCAACGAGAGAGTCGGAATTGGGCGATAGAGGTAGCTGCATATCTAGCACGGCAACTGACGGGTAATCGGTCCAGTCTATCTTAGAGATAGAGGATATATAGTGTGCCACGCTGGGAACGCGGGCAATGCGGCTTGGAGAGGCGCCTTGGGAAACATAGTTTCCTGCCTCGCGGCCATCAGGAGTGGCCATCGCGTCGCCGCTGCTGAACCCCCAATAGGAGAAGAAAGCCGGCTGATAAGGCCCGCCGCGCACGGTGGTCATGCCGTTACAGGCCATCGCGATGTCGTGCGCGACCTTGGCGGCAAATTCATCGGCAACCCCCGTATCTTGCCCATAGTGAGGAAGTTTCATAACGGCCGCATGGAGGTCTTCATAACCAACCCAATTAGCTCTAATTGCCGTCATGAATTCATCATAAGTGCACAGCTTCTTCTCAAAGACGGCAATTCGGATCACGTTCAGGCTGTCAGCAATTGTTGCCAATCCCCAGAAGCAGATAGCCATCGGGCCATAGCGGCCGCCGCCTTGAGTAAAGTCCTTACCGCGCTCGATACAGTCAGCCAT
The DNA here is from genome assembly GCA_037131655.1 of bacterium. NCBI lineage: Bacteria > bacterium. Next base: position 2,777 of record JBAXQP010000125.1, read on the forward strand.
CGCTGCCGAAATTAGCGGGCAGGGGTTCACCTCAGGCCAAATACTTCCCTGCTCATACTCCAAAGCGGAAACCGTATCAAGTACCCACTTCACGTTGCGCTTGAAGCCGTTGTACACATCGTCGAAGCTCTTCGGATCGGTCACCGGAACAAAACCGATAGATGGATGCTTGGCTAATCGGTCAGGATGCAGTGTTAGTTGCAGTGATGGTACGAGCGGGAAGTACCAATGCGCGCCTTCGGAATGTTCGACCCCTTCCAGAGCATGCTCCTGGCATCCTCCGTTCACATACAAACGGGCGTCTTCTACTCTTTTGCCCATCTTCACCTGCGCCGGGATGAGAACATCGTCGTTGAAAATGGTTAGGACGTTTCGCCCATTGGCGATAATCTCGGCGAGTTGTCGTATATAAGATTCGTCCGATTTACTGCTGATGCGGCATTGGGGTTTGGGATTGATAAGTTTTAGGTCGTCGTGCACTTTTAAAATGAGTTTCGTAAGGGGTGTATAAAGCGGATTGCCTTCTTCGTCACACCCGCCTAAGTTCATAGTGGTGGATGTTTCCGCCCATGGGTTGTGATGAACGTCATGCCGGATGTCGGTCAAGACCAAGTACTGGGCAAGGATTTCTTCTGCTTCTTTTTCAGTCAGTGTGCCATTAGCAATATCGGCCTCATAGAAGCGTGAGAGATGCCTGTCAAGATTCCCAAGGATCGAAACTCCAACCCCTTCGAATGAAGCAAAAAGTTCACGAGTGGAGCACATGGACATGAGCGCTTCATAAAAATTGCGAGGAGGATTGGCAGGCACTTGACGCATCGCCTCTGCAGCCTTCCTCAAGCGAGCTTCCACTACTGGGTCGGTTTCGACGGCAGCAGCAGCTTCGGTATCGTTTACGAACCGTTCTACTAGATGAAGAACTGCTTTAAGACTTCGGACAACACCTTTTAGGAAGTCCTGTGAGGCCTCATCAGGGTGCATGGCCATCGAAGCCTCTGCATCGGCGATTAGGCCTAAATAACCTTTTTTTAATACAACGTTATAGCCGATGTTATAGTGGTCGTAGTCAACTGAATTATAGAAACCGCTTAAATCGGCTTCGGTAATGGGTTTATACCGATCCCAAACATTCGTGCGGTTGAACCGTTGGTGGAACCTCTGTCTTGTCCAAGTGGCGACACCCCAACAGCCCCAGCTATTGGCGTTGCGAAGTTTGCACTCGAATGAAAACGGAGTCGATCGAAATATAACCGGCTCAGCCATCTCCGAGATGACTTCATGCATACGCGATTTGACCTCGATAGTCGTCCATTCCGGATGCGCATCTGCCTCGGCGTCCATCCGTTCTCGGATCGCGTCATCGACGGTCTTGTCATACAGAAGGCACCAATCATCTTGGGTCTCATCGTATCGCTGATAGTAGTCGACCAGTTCTTTCCAGGCTAACTCTAGCGGAGAGTATATTTTCTCAGTATTTCTTTTGTAGTTCAAGCTAAGCATAAATTAACCTCTATTAGTTCATACGTAAGAGTGTACGGTCGATGATTTCGTCCTGTACGCCCTTGCCTAAGGCGACGAAGTATGCTGAAAAACCGCAAACACGGACAACCAAACCGGAATGTTGCTCGGGGTGATCCTGAGCAGCTTTTAGTATCTCAGGGTTCACAACAGAGCATTGTAGCATCGGCCCCCCCTGCATTACGAAAGCTTTCAGCATAGAAGAAAAAGCGTTGACAGTTACTTCGTAATTGGAGGCCAGCGGCAACTGGGCATCGATCACCGCAATTGCCGGATAATCAGAAAAATCAACTTTTGACATTGAAGAAATGAAGTGAGCGATGGTTGGCACTCGCGCTATATTACTCGGGCCGGCCCCTCGCGAGAGCGGCTCTCCTGATGCGCGTCCGTCGGGTGTTGCTTTCACAATTGTACCGAAATCAGCGAAGCAATACCATGAGAAGAATGCCGGTTGGAATGGGCCTCCACGCTCATTGGTCAATCCTTTGAATCCGGAAGCAACATCTCGAGCTACTCGTCCCGCAAATTCGTCAGTTTCCTTATCATCTTGGCCGAAGTGGGGGAGCTTGGTTAGCATTCCACGCAGTTCCTCATATCCTTCCCAATTGGCCCGCAAAGCATTCATAAGCTCCTGATAGCTGCACAGCTTTCTTTCGAAAACGGCTAGTCGGATCGCGTTCAGACTATCAACAAGCGTAGCAAACCCGAGTATCCAAACGGAACTTGGGCCATAGCGTGTGCCGCCTTCGGTAAGGTCCTTGGCGTTCTCTAAGCAGTCAGCCATTGTTGAAGAAATGAGCGGGCAAGGGTTCACTTCGGGCCATGCTTTAGCCTGTTGGGAAACAGAGCTTGTAATATCAACGAGAATAGCTCGATGGTTGGCAAAATATATGTCATAAATATCATCGAACGATTTCGGCTCGACGACTGGGTTAATTGGGAGGGTAGGGTCTTGCTCCTTGACATCAGGATGGAGCGTGAAATCAATAATGCGCGGAAGGTTGTACCACCAATAGGCGCCGGCGGTCGGTTCTGTGCCTAACAGCATATGCTCCTGGCAACCCCCGTTGACATATAAACGGCAGTCCTCAAGCTTTTTGCCCATTTTTTGCTGAGCAGGGATGAGTACATCGTCGTTGTAAACGGCAAGAGTATTGTGCCCGCTAGCGATGATTTCGGCGAGCTGTTGAATATAAGCCGGATCGGACTTGCTGCTAATGCGGCACTGGGGCTTAGGATTAATTAACTTTAAATCACAGTGTACTTGCAGAATAAGTTTGGTCAGGGGGGTGTAGATGGGTACTCCCTTTTCATCACAACCGCCCAGCTCCATCGTAGATGATGTCTCAGGGAATGGATTGTTATGGATATCGAAGCGGGCATCGGTCAAAACCATATTCCGTATCAACAAATCCGCAGCCTCTTCCTCCGTGAGCGTTCCGTTCGCCAAGTCCGCCAAATAGTAGGAAGTCAGATGGCGATCGAGATGGCCGATGATGGAGATGCCCACCCCGTCAAAGGTTGCAAAGAGTTCTCTACAAGCGCTGAGTGTGAGAAGCGCTTCGAAAAAGTTCCGTGCGGGGTTTGCAGGAACATAGCGCATAGCGTCGGCAGAGCGCTTCAACTGGGTTGCCAATAAAGGATCAGATTCATTCTTCGCTGCGGTTTCGGTCGCATCGGCAAACCGCTCGATTAGGTGGAGTAATGCATTCAGACTTCGGATAACTGAATTTAAAAAATCCCTTTGATGCTCATCCGTGTGTTCGGCTAATGACTTTTTGGCGTCCGCAATAAGCCCAAGAAGCCCCTTCTCCAGGATGACATCATAGCCAAGGTTGTAGTGGTCGTCATCAACAGGGTAGAAGGGAAAACCGAATCCCAGATCGCGATACTTTAAATAATTCTCTCGCGGTACTTCAGCGAAGTACCTATCGGTGTACTTATATCGCATCCAATTGCCAACACTCGCCACTCCCCAGCTTGTTTGAGGTCGGCATTTACATTCGAAGGGGAAAGGGGTTTGCCGGAAAATAACCGGTTCAGCCATTTCCGCTATTACTTCGTGCATGCGCGACTTGATCTGGAATGACGTCCATTCTGGATGCGCCTCGACTTCGGCATCCATTCGTTCCCGAATAGCCTTATCGACACGATCGTCAAAGAGCAAGGTAAGTTTATCTTTGGTCTTATCGTAGACATGATAATAGCCTGCTAACTCTTTCCAAAGCTTATCAAACGAGCGTGTTAAGTTTCTCTCTGTATCGGGCATGCTTGTTAATTCCATAATTATATTTTATCACACTAAATAGTTTGATCCAACCCTAATAAGAATTTATTTGACACTTTTTGAAATTGCGTGTAGTTGGTTGAAAGGCTCTTCAGGAATATGGCCGTTTGGCTCAAAATAGGTATCCCATGTGACAACCCCACCCTTAGATACGATGCGCTTTGTGACATCGATTACCTGCTCACCAGTAAATCGCATCCTATCAGTCCAATACCACCAACAGCTTAGATAGCTTAGCATTTGACACTGCGCCTGCTCGATCCATCTGCCGGGGCATTGAACGTTCAATGGTGTATCCATTTCACCAGCAGTATAGTCTTCGTGCTCTGTCATAGTAATGATCGGATCGAGAACGCCTGGATTGAAGGAAATTAGGCTGTTAGAATTACCGGAACGGGCGGCGGCTGCAAAACTAGCAAAATTCGGAGGGGATTCATGGCGATACATAGCATCGGCATGATAGCACCCATCAAACCACCAACCGGCTACTTTGTCTCCCCATCGTTCTGACCATTCTCGGATGATGCTCTCCCATTTAACTTGGAATTCAGAGTTGCGAAAGTCGCCTTTTTGCCACTCAAGCGCTTCTTTCGCAGCTTCATCATAATGCGGCGCGCCGGATGGGAGGTAAACCATTAACTTGATACCCTTGGGGGTAAGCGCCTTATAGAGATCGCTTATCAGATCGCGTTCAGAGCATTTGCTGGGGTTAATTCCGACGATTTCATCATAAGTGCGGCTTGGCGAGCAGTAAAAGCCGGAATTCTGGCCGATTGTGATGAAGTAGTAACCGGCGTTAAGTTCTTCAAGCTGCTTTGCTAAAGCAGCGACATCAAAGTTATCGACATACTTATTCCAGTCTCTTACTGTTAGGCTCATGCCGAAATCGGCACGTAGTTTGAAGACAAAATCAGGCCTACCTACTGTAGCTCTCAAATCATTCCAGACCTCATCCGGCATAAATGCGCGATAGACGGCTGTGTCTGCAAGAAAATGATGAAACACGCCCCATTTAGCTTCCTTTAACCAATCCGTACGATGCATAAACCCTCACTTCCCAAACAATAAAGTCAATTGTACCGCTTGGATCCTATACGGGGTAATATAAATTTAATGGAAGGTCCTCGACATCTCGATAACATTCTTTATGTTGCGTTTCAGCAACACTTTCACTACCCTTGGCTAGCCATACCCATGTGGATTATTACGAGCTTGGGGTTGGGACATATTCAACTTATTATTATCGCAGGGTTAGCGTTTTGTTCCTATTGGCGGCGCTTCATATTCTGGCCTGCCATAGCTGCCTTTGCCTCTAGCGGTCTTGCATCAATAGTCATAAAGAAA
>JBAXQP010000126.1 GCA_037131655.1 bacterium
GTGATATACCTTCTCATACTCATCCGGGTCGTCAATCATCAAGCGCTGAACATCCGCACCGAACATGTCTCTAATTGTTCGGTAAAGCAGTGTCATGTCGCGATAAATCATCCCAGGGGCGCGGGTAACGCGATCGTTAGCCATAATCTGCTGCCAAGTCGTTCGGAGGAATTCGATATCGGCTCGAATCTCCTCATCGCCCTTTCCTTCCGATTCGGTGCGAATAATCACGCCGAAATCGTCGGGATGCATGCTTAAACCAATCTGGCGCAGACGTTCTCGTTCCTCGCGGCTTTCAATCTTGCGGGAAACTCCGAGGTGGTTGCCTTCCGGCATCAAAACGACATAGCGGCCTGGAAGTGTTAAACGCGTCGAAACTCGAGCGCCTTTGGTGCCGCGCGGTCCTTTGATGACCTGCACCAACACCTCTTGCCCCTGCTTAAGTAAGTCTTTGATATTGCGTCTCTTTAATGTCGAACGTTTGACGGAAGCCGGTAAAGGCTCGCCATCTTCTGATTCAGGCAAGATATCGGCGACGTAGAGAAACGCATTTCGTTCAAGTCCGATGTCCACAAACGCAGCATCCATTCCCGGAAGCACGTTCTGGACAATCCCTTTATAGATGTTACCGACAACTCTTTCACCGCGTTCAATACGCAGTTCCATAAGCTGTCCTTCTTCAATAACAGCAATACGGGTTTCTCGTGGCGAAACGCTCACGACAATCTCTTTATGTAGGTTCGCTATGGGGAACCCCTCCTTAAGCGAGAAGAACCCTGAAGGATTTAATGAGGCCGACTGTTGGACGGAGCGAACGGAGCCAAAAGAATTAAATAAACACCGCTTATAATGGGCGAAAGCTTCTATGCTTTTCGATACAAATTAATTCTTTACTTGCGTCTGCACGCTTAAACATCTAATCCAAACTTTATTAGAACTTGTCGGCATTTCGGCTGCGGGTCACTCATATATCGAGTGATTTTTGCGGTTTTCTGATTGCCGCCTCTATAAATAATTAATATAGAAGCATTTACTTCAGTCAAAATCGTGTATTCCGCGCCTTGGTCTAACAGATAAACCCTTTAGTTCTGACTACTCGCTAGTAATTTATACAATGTGGGCAATACCCACTTATATCCTTCAAATCTAAAATTGATTGTACCCGATAATCAAAGCATCGACAAGCTGAACAAAAAGTAATAGAAGTTATTTTGAGAAGAGTGCGCGGGAAGGGACTTGAACCCATACAACCTTGCGGTCACTAGGCCCTCAACCTAGCGCGTCTACCAATTCCGCCACCCGCGCACGAATTTCGAAGCCCTTTTTTTATACCCGAACTCGCTTCGTTTGTCAAGCGACTGGGGGATTAACCAGGTTTATTGTTTGCTGACCTCTCAACCGGCTTTTTCGTATACCTATTTACGCGGTGTCTGGTACAATTAAATTATATAGGAGCATTTAATGCCTGTCAACAAGGGAGAATCTCCAGGTCGTCTATTAGAATCGATATGCTGCCCTGCGGATATTGTAAATTTTTCGAGGGAGCAACTCAAACAGCTAGCTGATGAATTGAGACAAGCGATAATTTCAAATGTCTCTAAGACCGGCGGGCATTTTGCAAGCAACCTGGGAACGGTCGAGCTTACGACCTCTCTCTACGCCACCCATAATATTCCACCTGATAAAATCATTTGGGATGTCGGCCATCAAGCTTACCCTCATAAGATGCTGACCGGACGGCTTGATCAATTCCCTACCCTTCGGCAATACGGAGGTATAAGCGGTTTTTTACGAAGAGATGAAAGCCCCTTTGACGTATGGGGCGCAGGTCATGCCTCTACTTCAATTTCTGCTGCTCTTGGTTATGCGATTGCCCGTGATAAATTAAAGACCAACGAACACGTAGTCGCCATTCTCGGTGATGCGGCGCTTACCGGCGGAATGGCATGGGAAGCTTTAAATAATGCCGGCGCGCTTAATACCGACCTTACGGTCATCCTCAATGACAACAAGATGTCGATCGCCGAAAATGTTGGGGCGCTAAGCACCTACCTTGCCAAGCTACGAGCGCGGCCATGGTTCCAGAATTTAGAAATCCAAGCACGACATGCTGCTGAAATCTTCCCCAAATCAATCCAAAAAACCGCAGCCGGTCTTAAACACAGCGTAACCTACTATGTGTCCCCCGAAGAAACCGGCTCGGTGTTTGAGGGGATGGGTTTCAACTATATCGGTCCGATAGATGGTCACGATCTCGATGTTATGTTGGACGTTTTTTCTAACGCCAAAGAACTAAAAGGCCCCGTTTTAATCCATGTAATCACAGTCAAAGGCAAAGGCTATGAATTCGCTGAAAGTGATGCTCGCAAATGGCATGGCGTGACGCCGTTTGGGGTTGAGGAAGGCAAATTCGAACAGGCTCCCAGTGGAATCACCTATACACAAGCGTTCGTAGATGCCTTAATCGATGTTGCAGAGAATGACGAAAAAATAGTCGCCATCACAGCCGCTATGCCGGATGGGACAGGGCTAAATAAGTTCAAAGCAAAGCATCCTGACCGATTTTTTGATGTAGGGATTGCCGAAGAGCACGCAGTCACATTTGCGGCTGGTCTAGCGGCAGCAGGTATGAAGCCGGTTGTTGCCATCTACTCATCGTTTCTGCAGCGTGCCTACGATATGATTCTGCACGATGTGTGCCTCCAGAATTTGCCGGTTAAATTCATGCTCGACCGAGCAGGCCTTGTTGGAGATGATGGGGCAACTCATCATGGCGTTTTTGATCTTTCTTACCTCGGAATGATCCCCAACATTGTAGTAATGGCGCCCCGCGATACGACAGAGCAGACTTTGATGGTTAACTTTGCGCTTAACTATGATGAACACCCCATCGCCGTACGCTACCCGCGAGGTTCCTCGGGTGAGGTTAATAGGGATATACGTTATACACCCATCCAACTCGGCAAATCAGAACTTATGAGAGATGGAGATGATCTGGCGATATTAGCGATTGGATCGATGGTCACTCCTGCTTGGGAGGCTGCGAATAGCTTGTCATCGAAGGGAATCAGCGCTGCTGTTTTGAATGCCCGTTTCGCTAAGCCGTTGGATGAAAAGCTTATCTTACAGCTAGCTCGCAGGATAAAACATCTGATTATCATTGAAGAAAATGTCGCAACCGGTGGTTTCGGCCAATCGGTTATCTCACTTCTTATGCGTGAAGGCCTGAATGATATTGCGATCAAGCATCTATCAATCCCCGACCAATTCGTAGAACACGGCTCAATCAGCCAATTACGCGCCGACTGCGGCCTAAACACCGAAGGAATAATCCGCGCCGCCTGCGATCTAATTTTAAACCAAGCCGGTGTAAGCCCCAATGCGATAGGAGTACCGATCAGTACGTAGAGCGAATTGCGGAAAATAAGAACTACAAGGATGTATAGATGAAAAAGGGATTTCTTGATATTTTACGTTGCCCTGATTGCAAAGGCACTTTATCAGTTACGGATGATAAGATTGATGGTGATGAAATTGTCTCCGGAAAGCTTGTCTGCCAAGGTTGTCAGGGGACATTTCCAATCTCGGAAATGGGCGTTCCACAGATGCTTCCTGCGGCGCTACAGTCTGAAACACCTCAAGACGAAGATTTTCAACGAAAGAAAATCGAGATGGCAACTCGTGACGAGCAAGTCACTGTTTATGATAAGCTCCCCCTCCTCCTGGCATTTGGCCGAATTGAAATTCCATTATCTATTAAATATGCTCAGCTACGTCCGACTGATACGCTATTGGAAGGCGGATGCGGTAATGGACGCATGACCCAAGAATTTGCCCGTTGCGTGAAAAGGTTGGTCGCGCTCGATTTCTCTTTAGCTTCAATTCATATGAATTTAGAACGCCTAAAGAGTGCAGGTGTCACTAACGTAGACCTCGTTCAAGGCGACCTCAGCCATTTGCCCATGGCAACGGATGCTTTCGATAGAGTAGTTTCGTGCCAGGTCATCGAACACCTTCCCAGCCACGATTCAAGAGCCAAAGCCATCAAAGAATTTAGCCGCGTCAGCAAAACCGGTTCAAAAGTAGTTGTAACCGGCTATAAATATAACTTATACGAACGAATATTCGGCACAAAACAAGGTGAACACCCCGGCAAAATCCCGTTCTTCCGCTTCACCAAAAAAGAATTCAAAGACCTAATGGAAGAAGGTCTAAAAGTAGAAGCCATAGACGGCCGCCTAATCTACACCTGGGTCGCCCGAAGCCAAAACGCGAAATAATGAGGCGTGATCGTAGATTAAAATAATAAGGGCAAAGCTATCAGCTTGGCCCTTATTCATAGTTAGGCTTTGTGCCAGTAATGAGGCAAAGCCCAGCCTGCAGCACCTAGACCTAATGCTAGTATTGAGATGCCGCTTACACTCAAGTTATTACTACTTTTTGAGTGCTTCTGTTTCCCTGTTACCAGCATCTCCAGTTCTTCTTCAGACAGCTTGTCCTTGCCTTTGCTGCCAATAAGAATTGCATTATTTCCGACTACAACCAGTACTTCCTCGCCGACTGAACTGTACTGCGCCATCTTCGGCATACGCTTTATAAGCTGGAAGTGAGCATCACTATTTCGCTTGATATTAGTGAGTTGTTGTTGGGATTGATAGCGGCTATCAGTCCATTGGCTGCCGTCAAAGTAGAAGGTATGATCACGGGCATATTGAACTCGGTTAACGGCTCTATTAATTTCATCCTTATGTGCAGCCATCTCCGATTCGCCCTTAATCTTCCCTAATGCCCCATAGTTTCCGCCCCCATAACCTTGTACTGGAGCGTTTTGAGCGTTCTTATAATTGCGCGATGCTCTACTTTGATCCTGAGCGCCCACACTCACATCAGGGGCAGGTCTTAACGCAGCCATATTGCTGGTTGCAACCTCGTCATCTCGGAAACTGCCATCCCTTAACGCCTCAATTTGTCGATCATCGATCATGAATGAGGTGTATTCAGTGATAATCCCATACTCTCTGGCAAGCCGCACAATCTCCTGAATGACTTCTGGATTGTTATGCAGCCGGACTTCATCCATGAGAAAACCTATTTTCCTCATCGCCCAAATGCGAGGGATATAGTCATTAGAATCGGCTCTATCCGGCCAATTTGCAGCTAGTCTCACCGTTCGTGGTTTATTGCTTGCCAATCCTTCAAGGACAACCGTTCCAGCCCCTGACCCTTTATATCGACCGGCGATCACTACCTGTCCGCCTCGGAACAGGTCAGGAAGTTCCTTCGGATAAACCTCCAACGCCTCGACCCCTTTGAATAACACCTTCAAGTCGGTGAGGACAGGAGAGCTCATCATGTCGAAGAAACCACTAATCTTGACCTCGATATTCTCGTTTTGCTGAACGAAATCGCTTTCGCCGCGGTTTTGGTTGGCAAGTTTGTCAAGGAATGTCACATTTACATCTTCGCCGACTCCCCAAACAAACAATCGCGCGCGAATACTGTTTTTATCCTTAACATCTGATAGGATTCGTTTCACATCCGTCTCACCGACAGTAGGAAGCCCATCGGTTAAGAATAAAATCGTCTTCAACCCAGTTGAATCATCCTCTTTTAGCAGTTTAACGGCTGCAGAAAGTGCGTCCTTAATGTTAGTACCCCCCTGAGCATCTAATTCAGATACTTTCTTCATAGCCTTTTTGACATTCTCAGGAGTAGCTGACACAAGTTCATTCTCAAATAAGTCTGGCTCTTCGTTAAAAGCGATTACGGCAAATTTATCCTGCGGCTTTAAGTGTTGAATGGTGTACTTGAACGCCGCTTTGGCTTGCTCGATCTTTTCACCTGTCATACTGCCGGTTCGGTCCACCACAAACACGACATGCTTAGGCATCTCTGCCGCAGCCTGTTTTGCGCTGGGAGAAACGAACAATAAGAAATAGCCGTCCTCTCCTGAACGATAAGTCAATAGGCTCATGCCCAAGTCCTCATGACTTGCTCGATAATAAACGACCAAATCACGATCCGGGTGAATGTTCGATGCTTCCCATGTCACTGTCGCATGATTTGGATTCTTAATTCGTACGCTCGCATCGCCATGGCTTGGCGAAAAGACACTCTGCAGTGGCGCAGAGCTTTCGATCTCGACTGTAGCCGATAATGAAGCGATCGGCTTGTTGGACATCTGGTCAACACGAAGCGGATAGATATATCGCATTGCTCCGCCCTCTTGTTTGAGGGATTCGGCATAGCGAATAGTGATCTTCCTCTCTGCGCCGGATGGGATTGGGTATACGCTCAGTTTCACTAACCCACGCTCGGCATATTCGAGGAGCGCAGGGTCACGTCTACGTCTTACAATACTCTCATAAAGGTTACGGGCTTCATCGCGCCCCATCAACTTGCCTTCGTAAATTTTGTCCCCAATAGTCATCGTTAAACGAGTAATGGCAGCCCCTTCCGGCACAGGAAATAGATACATTGCTTCCTGCTCAATAGGGCTATCATTTCGGAAGACTTGCTCGATGGTAGTCTCAGCCACACCGTCATGAATTTTCGCAACGGCATGCTGTAATTTGACCGTGAAAGGCCGTATCATGATTGGCCTTGTCTCTGTTGGAGGCAATACATGAGTAGGGATTAGCATCCCATCCGCCCATGCCGCCTGAAACAATCCCGCAGTACAAACTGCAAGCAAAAACATAATTCTTTTCATCTCGTACACTCCTTAGTCAAAAGGCTTTCAAAATATTAGTTGCGCAATTATCCAAAAACGTTCATTAATTAAATACTTTTTTCGGATTAAACTGAAAAACATACTGATAAATGTATCGCAGGAGTACACTATGAACATGCTCTCTTTAAAATGCCGATTGGTAGCAACTATTATTGTTGGGCTGGTTATATGCTTATTAGGCGGATGCGCCGCCGGTCCAAAAGCAGTTAAGGTTCAGATTCCGGTAGTTGTTGTCGTCAACGCTGACAGCACCATATCCCCTGGCATCGGAGAGTATTACCGAAAAGCGCGAAACCTTCTCCCTGAGCAAGTGATTACAATTAATTGTTCGTTTAATGAAGAAATCACAAAAGAAGAATATCTCGAAAAGGTTGAAAAACCAATTAGGAACTATCTCATCAAATCGACTTTAAAGAATCAGATCGATTTTATTGTGCTCACTAAGGGCGTTCCATTCCGTATAAAAGAAGACGGCTATTCAGTGGATAGTTTCTTGATGATGATGTTCAAAGACCTCAAGCCGATGCCTAATAGCCTAACGGAGGCAGATGCGATCCGTTGTGTTAATCCTTACTTCAATAAGAAAGAACATTTTTCCTTCATGGCCTATGGCTTCTATCTTGTTACGCGCCTTGATGGTTATTATGATAAAGACGCTAAGGCATTGGTCGATAGATCGCTTGCAGCTAAACCATTTAAGGGACGCTTTCTTCTTGACATGGACCCGAACCGCACTGGCAAGGGCTATAAAGAAAAAAATGACAGCATGCTTAGCGCAAACGATATTCTCATTAATAAAGGAATGAGCGTTCGATTAGATAAGACCGATGAATTTATCGGCGGAATGTCCGGCCTTATGGGCTACTATTCATGGGGCAGCAACGATAAACACTACAACAAAACTGCCTATAATAGTTTACGGTTCCTTCCCGGCTCCATTAGCGAAACATGTGTCTCGACAAGCGCTCATACTTTTCTCAAGGTTGACTGGTGGCAATCCCTAATCGCCGATTTGGTTACCCAGGGAGTGACTGGCGTAAAAGGTTATGTCTCCGAACCCTATTCGATAGCGCTCTGCCCTGCCGATATC
>JBAXQP010000127.1 GCA_037131655.1 bacterium
AACTGCCCGTCTTGCCAAACTCCTTGGCCACAAATCCTTCGATATTCGTTTATAATACTTGCCCTTTTCGCTCTTCAATACTTCACAAGCTATTCACTCTCTTAGATATCTATTAAAAAACACTTACCTATTATATTTTATTTAATTATCAGTATATTTACTTGCAAATATGTTTCAAGTGTGTTATATTGATATTTAATGATCATGTTCATTCTATATTCAATTACGGTATGATTGCAAATTGAATATAGATAGGCATGTGTACTACCTTTTTCAGATACGAAAACCGTAGTTTTGCCTATGGTAGTGCGTTTATATCAAGAAGTAATTGGTCATAGTAGTGACCTGGAAACTGGCGTAAAGTAACGAATGCTATTACGAGGAGATTGTCATGATACTACCAATTGAAGAAACTATTCTTTTGGATCTCGTTCCGTATTGGTATCGTCCGCTTCATTGGGCAGTTTGGAGTGGTCTAAACGAGTGGATTATAAAACTCATCGATGACGGACACGATATCGATGCGCGCAACCTTCGTGGTGAAACCCCTCTTCATCTAGCTATCCGCGAGAACAATAAAGAAGCAATGAGGCTTCTCATCCTTTTCGGCGCTGATGTTAATGCACGAGATTACGAGGGTTCAACTCCACTTCATGTTGCCGCGAAAAAAGGCGATGACGTGGCGCTTAGAGCACTTATCGATAGCGGCGCTGATACAACTATTTGTGATAAGCAAGGCCATAATCCAGCCGACAAAGCCGTTTCAGACATAGAAGCCCTCTTAAAGATTTACTTCACTCGAACCAACGATATCTAATTCAAAAGACATCGGCCTGTTAATACAGGCCGATGTCTACTAATTTCCAGGCTAATAATTATTGTCTTTCTCAGCCTATTGCCTTAATACTTGCCATACTCCCGCACCAATTCCAACGTTCGTTGGTACTGCTGGTAGCTGATGTTGTCAGGAACTGAGTGGTCGGAGTGGTAGATGTAGCCGCCGCCTTGCTTCATGGCGGGGATTTTGGTAAAGATTTCTTTTTCGATAACAGATGGGTCAGGATGAGCCATTGCGCGGACGTCGATACCGCCCATGAATGCTAATCGGTCGCCATATTGCTTTTTAAGCTTTAGCATGTCATTTCCGGCTTTAACTTCGAGGGGCTGAATACAGTCGAAACCAGCCTCGATGAAAAGGGGAATAAATTCCTCTATGAAGCCGCAGCTATGGAGGATCATAGGCTTGCCATGGCTTTTAAACACGTCGCACACCAGCTTATGCGCTGGCCAAAGTAGTTCTTTGTACATCGCGGCTGAGAAAAACCCTTTTTGTTTGAAGCCTAGATCGTCAAATATCCATCCGGCATCCACATCAATTCCACGGCTAAAGAGTTCTTCCGCGATCGCAACGCAAAGCCGGGAATCCGTCATGAACATGTCCTGAATCCATTCGGGATCGTCCACCATAGCCATAAGGGTTCGGTCAGGGCCTACGATAGAGCAAACCCTTGTAAACCCTAGGCCAAAGTCTAAATGCAAAAAGAAACCGTTCTCAGCCGCACGGTCATAGGTCTTCTTTGCGCTTTCATAATTAACGCGACTTTCATTTAAAACGGCGCGCGGCTTATGCTCTTCCCAAATCTCTCTCGTTTTAATAGTGAAGTCAATTAACTCGGGAGTGCTCGTTTTTGTTTTCCAGTTCTTTACCGTCTCTCCATCATTTGAAGTCGTTATCGAGAATTCTTCCGTTTCTTCAATAACTTTGCAGGGTAACTGAAGGGTATTATCACACCATATCCCACGCAAATCGAAGCCAAAGAAGTCCTGGACATCAACAACTTGAGGCATCCCTTCCTTCTGCCATCTATCGTAGGAGGTTCCCCACATGTCATCGTGAATAGGAACCCTGTCTGGCTGTTTGCGGTTTATGGCAAGTGTGACGCGTTCTTTTGAAGTCATTTGTAATCCTCAATTAACTCAATCTCATCGTTGTGTCGACTTCCTGCTATCGTACCCGATAAAATATATCTATTAAATGGCGCAAGGAGATTTACAGAATGAAGATGTTAGTTTTGTGCGGTAGCCGTAACCCTGAGGGGCAAACAGCTAAGGCGGCTCAGGGCTTAATGCATGGGGTTATCGGCAAGAACGGCCAGGCCGAAATAGTTTTGCTACCAACATTAGCGATTGAGCGTTGTCGGCAATGTGATGATAGCGGATGGGGGATTTGTATTAAAGAGGGGAAATGCATCATCGAGGATGACTTCGCAGGTCTGGTGGAGCGGGTGAAGGGGGCTGATGTGGTTGCATTCGCCACGCCGGTCTACTTTAGCGACCTCAGCGAATCGATGCGAGCCTTCCTCGATCGATTGCGGCGAACTTGTTGCAATGAGGTCGGTAGGGCCAGCATTGCAGACAAACAGGCTATCGGAATCTGTGTCGCGGGTGGCGGTGGAGGCGGTGCTCCAGCATGCTGCGCTAGCCTCGATAAGGTGCTCGCGACCTGTGGTTTCAACGTGGTAGATCTGATCCCCGTCAGAAGACAAAACCTCATCGCCAAGCTGGGCGTATTAAAAGCTATTGGCGAATGGCTAGCACAAGGCGCGTCGGAATAATTCAACTTTCGCGTGAGAAATAATAACAATAGAAACTGGTGTTCCGATAATCAACCGGAACACCAGTTTCTCTTTCGAGTAAGCTCTTTATTTTCAGGGTGCTTTGAAGGCGCTTACGTCAATGAGCACCGGATAGCCCGAGTACTCCTTCAATTTCAAAGTCTTGAGTTGAACACCCTTCGGCACTGCCACCGCTAAACGGCACCTAAATGACTCTCCATTGCCGGCTCGTGCATCAATTGATCTATAAGAACTCGTGGAGAGCGGCCCGTTCCAATTAGTGTAGCTTGCACCATCAGCATCTTTGATCTCAAATCCTGAAGTTGGCGACGCACTTCCGCCGATTCCTCCGGAGCTATCACCCCAATACTTGCACTCCAAAGTAATTAGCGCATACACAGTCCCTATATCATAGCCCTCATCGGCTAACGGAGGATCCACGAACTCGACTTTATCCACCTTGGTCTCGAAGTCACCGGTAATGTATGACTGGCCTACAACGCCGGGGATCTGTTTGAGCATAGTTGCTCCCGTTGTGTCGGTAGGGTCGGAATAGGGCAAAGGCAATGCTGTAACCTTGCCTTTGAGATCGTAGCGAGCTACCGGTTTCGTCACTTCATATCTTGCAGCCATCAGTTTGGGCACTGGACCGTAGCCATCTACGCGAATAATCGCGAACACTTCGATCTTCTGTGCCGGCTTCAACACCTGATCAAGCTGGCTGTGCTTGGCATCTTCAACGCCGACCCCAAGGTATTCCTGGTTCCGGTCTTTGCCCGCCGCATCCACGGCAGTCCATGTAATAGTAGCGTAACCTACACCCTGCTCTTGCGGTAACGGATTGTGCAATGTGTAGTGGATAACGAGAAATTTCTCTCCTTCTTGAGGCCGAAATACGCTGCTTCCTACTTTGATCTGAGATATCGTGTATTCGGCGCTCTTTAGGGTCACGTTCATGGCATTCCCAGCTGCGCGTGTCCCAAGGGTGTAGGCTTTGGCGAATTGGCACCATTCACCCGGTAATTGAGAAGTGCCAATGGCGCTGAGTTTGTTAGTAGGTTTCTTTGGCTTCTTTGCTGCCGCAGAAGAAGTGACTACTGACCCTACGAGAAACGCAATTAGGACAAACAGCAAAACGGGATGTTGTTTCATGTCAATACTCCTTTGCTCTGTAATAATTGGCCCACGGTGGCTTTCCAGTACCGATTTCGCTACAAAAGTATGAATTGTAATCGCATAGGATTATTCGGACAAACTTCACATTACGCTGATAAAGGCCTTAAAAACACATTCCCTCAGCGCTACATAGTCTGCTGGATCGCCATGAAGCCCAATTACCCAATCACCATAAGCGATTGTATCTATCAAAACTCTAGCATAACCTACCTCACCTCGTCAAGATTCCAGTAAACTGTGTGATAGGTTTAAATTGAAGCCTGCTTTTGAGCCAGTGAGAACACACGATAGCAAATTTGATCCAAACATAATCCGTCCAATAACAATGGGGTCTAATTGCTCCTTCGCAAAACTTGTTGCCATTCAAAACGCAAATAACAGGTACAATTATGTGTACTGGCTCTGTTGAAGGTATCATCATTAATACAGTACAAGCTGACGACTATAAATCAAAAGCTTGGAGTATTTGAATTATTTAGCCATAAAATTGCGTATAATTAAATAAAAGGACAATTTATGAAATTACCTCAACTTAAAATAAAAGACCTTATGCCTCAGTATCCAATAATCCAAGGTGGTATGGCTGTAAGAGTCGCCACATGGCCTTTAGCCGGGGCAGTAGCAAATTCCGGAGGAATCGGATTAATCGGCGCTTCCGGTATGCAAGGTGACGAAGTAACAGATGAAATCCTCAAAGCAAAAAAGCTCTCGCCCAACGGCATAATTGGGATCAATATTATGTTTGTGGCGAGGAACTTCTTTGAAGTAGTGGAAGCCGCGACTAAAGCTGGTACTGACCTTATTGTGTCAGGCGCTGGGTTTTCCAGAGACGTTTTTAAATACGGACAGGAACATGGCGTCGCGATCGTGTCGGTTGTCTCCACTGCAAAAACCGCCCTACTCGCACTAAAATGCGGAGCGGATGCCGTGATCGTAGAAGGTAAAGAAGCCGGAGGTCATCTGGGAACAGACAGACCGATGATGGAAATCTTAAAAGAGACCATCGAAGCAATCAGCAAGAAAATTCCAGTAATCGGTGCCGGAGGGGTTATTGACGGCAAAGGTATCGCCGATGCTATCAAATTGGGCGCTGACGGCGTGCAAATGGGAACCAGATTCGTAATGTCTGAAGAATGCACTGTTTCTCCTAAGTTCAAAGAACTCTACCTCAACACTCCCAAAGAAAACGTGAAGCTTTTTCACAGCCCTGTTGGACTCCCCGGTAGAGCCATTCGAACAAAGTTTTTAGATAGCGTACTCAACAACACTGTTGAACCGTTTAAATGCTCATACCTCTGCATGAAAAGTTGCAAACGTAATTTTTGTATAATTCAATCTCTAATGAATGCTCGACAAGGCGATATTGATGACGCAATCGTTTTTTGCGGAGAGAATTATTGGAAAATTAAGGATATTCTGCCTGTTCAAACCATTATTGATAATCTTGTGAGAGAAGCAAACGAAAATCTTCAAGATGTGTGAATAGCGGATAAGATTTCATGAAGCTTTGAGCCTGAGAACATAACATGAAAATTATTCCGATCTAATTATAAAAGGAAGCGCACATAAAACTATGCTTGCTAATATAAGTAGAACAGGATTACCGATCATACAGGGAACGATACACAGCCCACCGCCAGCAAGCATTGGCATTAATTGGCTTTGCTTTTTTCCATAGATGAAATAGCCTGTCCCGATGGAACCCGTTATCAAGCCGATAAGAAGCATCTGTTCCATAATCACCTCATGCAGAATTGTCTCATTTGATTCTCTACTGCTACTCTTATTCCATGATCACAGATTGCTTAAAACAAGAGAACCCTTTACTAACTTAACGGTTCCCTCGCCCATCATATGAAATGGCACCTGATTTCAACAATTTGACACTATATACTTAGTGTGATATAATATCAATTCCTGAAAGCGCGATTCGAAGAAGCCCGTGTCCACCATTTACTCTTATCGGATTGAAGTGGGCAGGGCGTTTGTTTTTATCAGGTACTAGACTGCGCATTTTTCTATCGTAATTGATTATTATTCGCATTAATTAAAGGGTGGGCAATGGTTAATCACGGTCTTCCGCCCAAAAGTGGTTTGTACGATCCGCAATTTGAACATGACGCATGCGGTGTTGGCTTTGTCGCGAATATTAAAGGCGTTCGTTCACATGCCATTATCGAACAGGGACTAAGGATTCTTGAAAACTTAGTCCATCGCGGGGCGTGCGGTTGCGATCCAGAGACCGGTGATGGCGCAGGCATTTTGTTTCAAATCCCTCATGAATTCTTCCAAAAACAGCTTGACGGTCGATTACCAGGACCAGGCGACTATGCGGTCGGGATGGTGTTCCTGCCTTGCGATCCGACTGAACGCGCTATTTGTGAAGCTGTAATTGTTAAGATCGTTAATGATGAAGGGCAACATTTTATAGATTGGCGTGATGTTCCTCGAGACAGCTCTAAAACCGGCACTAAGGCTCGTGAAGTCGAGCCTGTTATTAAACAGTTCTTCGTCAAGCGCGGAGCAAATGCGCCGGATGAAGCAGCTTGCGAACGCAAACTTTATGTCATTCGCAAGTCTGTTTGGCGTGCCCTTCAGTCTAAAAAGCTTCAAGAATTTTCCGATTACTACATTTGCAGCTTGTCCTCACGCACAATTGTTTATAAAGGATTACTGCTAGCCCATCAGATCAGCGGCTATTATCTCGATTTAGCCGACCCAAGTCTGGTAACAGCGATTGCTCTTGTTCATCAAAGGTTCAGCACCAACACCTTCCCTACTTGGTCACTAGCGCATCCCTACAGAATGATTGCCCATAACGGTGAAATCAACACGTTACGCGGAAACCGCAACTGGATGCGCGCTCGACAAGCTCGATTAACTTCCGATTTATTTGGTGAAGATGTCAAGAAAATCATGCCGCTTATTAATGACCAAGGCAGTGACTCGGGGAGTCTGGACAATGCGCTTGAGATGTTAGTTAGGGGCGGTCGAAGCCTTCCGCATGCTCTGATGATGCTCATTCCGGAGGCTTGGGACAATAAAGAACCGATGGACCCCGACAGACGCGCTTTCTATGAGTACCACGCCTGCATTATGGAGCCATGGGATGGCCCTGCAACTATTGCCTTCACCGATGGCCGAGTGGTGGGTGCGATTTTAGACCGCAATGGCCTCCGTCCTGCTCGTTTTTTGGTAACCAAGGACGACCTGGTCGTTATGGCTTCCGAAACGGGGGTTTTGGACATCCCTGTGGAGAATATTCGCGCAAAATGGCGACTTCAACCTGGCAAGATATTCTTGGTCGACACTGAAGAAGGCCGAATTGTAGATGATGAAGAGCTTAAAAACCGCATCGTAAGCCAAAAGCCGTATCGAAAGTGGCTTGCTGAGAATAAAATTGAGCTTCGTAACCTGCCTGACCCGCCGACCGTTCACCTTCCCGACCGCGATACGATTTTAGACCGGCAGCAACTATTCGGCTATACATTAGAAGACCTTCGACTTATAATTGCGCCGATGGCGGTCAATGGTGAACAACCGCTTGGCTCGATGGGCAACGACACTCCGCTTGCGGTGTTATCCGATAGGCCGCAGCTTCTATATAACTACTTCAAGCAGCTTTTCGCTCAGGTGACCAATCCACCGATTGACCCCATCCGTGAAGAATTGGTCATGTCGTTGACCAATTATATCGGCCAAAATGGCAGTCTTTTCGAACAAACCCCCGATAACTGCCGCCAAGTACGGCTCGAAACTTCGATTTTAACCAATGTCGAGCTTGAAAAGCTGCGCCATATCTCTGCCGGTGATTTCAGGGCGCGAACCCTATCGATTTTGTTTGACCCCACTTCCGGCGCGGTTGGAATGGAAAATGCGATTATTCGACTATGTAAAGAGTCCAGCCGCGCGCTCAAAGAGGGAGTCAGCGTTA
>JBAXQP010000128.1 GCA_037131655.1 bacterium
GCGCACGCCTTTTTCGTGGTGGCTCACCAGAAGAACATCTACGACGGCCTGCTGTCCGCGGGCGAGAAGGAAGTCGTAACCATCTGCCGCAATTCCTGGGCGGGCTCGCAGCGCTACGGGGCATCACCGGCCGCCCACGACATCATGTCGTCCTTCGAACACTTGGAAACCTACATGAAAGCGGGACTCAATCTCGCCATGAGCGGCATTCCGTGGGGCGCGAGCGAAATCGGTGGTTTTATCACGCCCGACAATCAGACCGACCGCTTCCACGAACTGATGGTGCGTTGGTACCAATATGGCGTTTTCACCCCTGTCTTCCGAACCCACGGATGCCGTCCGAACAACGAGGCATGGACTATCGGAGGCGACACATACCCGCACATCTGGGCGGCCATGATGCTCCGGGAGCGACTACGTCCCTACATCATGGAGCAGATGATACTGGCGTCGGAAAAGGGAACGCCGCCCATGCGGCCCTTGTTTTTCGACTTTGCGCACGATCCAACAGCAACCGACGTGGAGGATGAATTCCTGTTCGGACCTGATCTCCTCGTCGCCCCGATTCTCACCTACAAGACCAGGCGCCGGAGTGTCTATCTGCCTGCCGGGGTCGAATGGACAAACGCCTGGACCGACACACGACATCAGGGCGGAACGATTATCAGTGCGGAGGCCCCGATCGAACACATTCCGGGGTTCGTGCGCGGCAATAACGACCGGCTGATGGGACTCTTCAAAGGATTGCACACAGAGTAGCCGCGAAGGAACCCGGCATGCCGGTGTTCGCCAGCACAGGGAAATCCGTAACTTGATCCCGGACTAGTGTTCCCGTATTATTGAGGGGAAATATTAAATTCATCGCATGGTTGATTGGGGATGGGTCTAAGGGAACTGTAGGGCATACTCTACTACACCCCAGAAAGGTGTCATTCAGAACGAACTAAAGCATCTGCATGAGTATGAAGTGCTTATTACCGATACCTTTCCCTTAGTCTAATCCGGCCTCTTGCTTCTTGCTTCGATCCGGTCAGACTTTTCCTCTAACATTTTCACTTACTTGCCGTCTTCAAGTAGTTGGCAAGTAAGCTATAAACAAAATCGTGACATAATTGCCACAGGAAAGTGAACTTTACCTCTTGTCGTACGTCCAATAATGTGTTATAGTTGAAACAGGCAATAGTTTCCTGAGGCAACTAGTTAGAAAGAGGGGTAAGGATATGACAACTGATGTTGCGCATCAATGTGCTGTAACGGTGATGGAAACATTAAGGCAGATCATGCCTACTGTTCGACCGGAGAAGAGCAAGCGTGGACCGGATGAATTATCATTCATCCAATTCCACGCCCTCATGTCGATAAAGCGGCATGAGGGGCTATCGCTATCGCAAGCGGCTGAGCATCTTGGAGCGACTATCTCTACCGCTTCGAAAATAATCGATGGGCTTGTTGAACGCGGAATGGTTTTCAGGACGACCGCAGATGAGGACCGGAGAAAATTAATGCTGAAATTGACACCTAGCGGAGAACGTGCAGTGGAAGAGATTCACCTCAAAACAATCGCCAATCTGACAGGAAAGTTGGAAACGCTCAGCCCAAGCGAATGTGCGATGGTGGAACTAGCCATGGGTATCTTGCGCTCAACCCTTATCTCTAGCGATCAACCTATACGAAAGAGTGAGTAACACCGATGAATAAATACATTTTAACATTAATGGTTCTTTTTGTAGCTTCATCTCTTATGGCAGCACCCTTATCGCTAAATGACTGCCTCAAGATTGCGTTGGATAATCAGGCGGATGTTCTGACGGCAATAAACAGTGTCACTATTTCTAAAAGCCAGGCGGCAAGAGCGATCAGCGGCTATTTCCCCCAAGTCTCAGTTAAAAGCAACCTTTTTACCGAAAATTCGGGGGGCGTTTTAAGCAATGTAAATACCGGAACCGCGCTGACGGTGAATCAGAACTTCTTCGATAGCGGCTTGAGAGAAATGAATGTTAAAGCTGCCAACTATGGGGTTGAGCAAAGTAAAGCCAGTCTAAACCGGACACTTCAGACGGTTATATTCAACGTGACGCAGTCTTACTACGAAGCGCTAAGGGCGAAGCATTTGAATCAAGTCGCTGAGACGAATGTGAAGTACAACGAAGGGCTGCGGGATGAAATCAAAACTCGCGCGGAGTTGGGCGACGCTGCAAAAGTAGATGTACTACCGTTCGAAGCGCAGCTTGCCAATGCGCGAGTAAGTTTTTTGAGAGCACAGAACTCAGTCAGAATAGCCTTAATCAACTTGCAAAGTTCATTAGGCCTTTCCACACAATCAGGTTTTGATATACAAGAAATCAACGAATTACCTAGCGCTGAGATGGCATCACTCGACAGCTACTTCGATGTGGCTCTACAAACACGCCCTGACATCATGCAAGCCAAAGCGAGGCTTGGGGCGACGCGCGCGAATGTGACAACGGCAGAAATTGAGATGTTCCCTCGACTGGAGATCTACGGCAATTATCAACGGGAGATTAATGGCGGATTCGACACTGACAACTCGCAAATAGTCGGAATTATAGTCTTCGATATTTTCAACGGCGGAGCTAATCAGGCCAACTTGAGACAAGCAAAGGCTCTTCGAAGCAATGCCGATATTCAGGAAAAACAACTTTACAAGGATATTCGTGCTCAAGTTGAAGAGGCTTATTTGAACTTCACAAGCGCAAAAGAACGAATGGTGGCAAGTGCTATCGGGCTTGATGCCGCCAACTTGAATTATGAAGCCCAAAAGGCCCGATATTCCCAGGGTATTGGGATCACCCTTGATTTACTGAACGCCGAAGTGCAAGTCATTATTGCTCAAAGCAACGACGTACAGGCACGCTATGACTACTACATTGCTGTCGCCCAACTCGATTACGCGGTGGGCAAGTCAGGAGAAGCCAATGAAAAGTAAGAGACGATACTTGAAATACATTATCATCGCCGCCATTTTGCTGGTTGGCGTAGTAATTATCCGCGCCCGATCAGGTGGAAATGCCACACCGGAACTACGCACTGAAACGGTCAAACTAGGGGATGTCGTTGCCACTGTTTCGGCAACGGGTGTCCTGCAGCCACTAACGACAGTAGAGGTTAAATCGAACGTCGGTGGAGAGATAGTCGAATTAACGGTTGACGAAGGCGACGTGGTCAAAGCCGGCCAGTTAATTGCCCGCATCGACCCTTCTGATTCATTGACGGATCTGTCGCAAGCGGAAGCTGATTACCAAGGGGCAGAAGCGAGAGTAAATCAGACTAAGCAGGGTTCGAGCATGCAGCAACTGCAAACGGCTGCCAACATCGTAAGTGCGCAGCAAGCGCTTGAATCCAGCCGTCAACGGCTTGCACAAGCTGAGTCGCAGGCCAAAATCCAGCCAACTCTAACATCTGAAGCAATTAAGCAAGCCGCAAGTGCGCTTGCCTCCGCTCAAGCGACATTGACCCAAACCAAGTCAGCGTTGGTTCCTCAGAAACTGGCATCTGCCCAGGCCGCTTACGACCAGGCCAAGGCGACTTACGACCAATCGCAGTTTAATTTCACCCGTCAACAAGCGCTTCTGGAAAAAGGTTTCGTCTCTAAAAGCCAACTTGAGGCTGCAGAACAACAGTTCTCCGTAGCTAAAGCTCAATTGAATAACGCAAAAATCAAACTTGATACCGTAAAGGATGAAGCCTTCCAAGACCTTAGTAATGCACAGGCTAGATATGATCAATCCAAATCTGCCCTAGAAACTGCTCGAACTAATCGAATTCAAGACTCACTCAAGCAACAAGACCTGGCGGCGGCAAGGGCAGCATTTAAGCAATCCAAAGCTTCTTTGGATGCCGTCAATGCAACTTCCTATCAGAACCAAATGAAGGTCGAGGACATCTTGCAGGCCCAATCACAATTGGAACGCGCAAAGGCAGCCGTCAAGAATGCCCATACTCAGGTCAGCTATTGCACTATCACCGCTCCTAGAGCCGGTGTTGTGGTCAAAAAGTATGTTGATAAAGGTTCAATTGTGACTGCGGGACGCGCTGCTGTCGGCGGAGGGAGTGGCTCAGGCATAACCATTGTCGATATCGCCGATACCACCCACATGTGGGTAGTTGTGAATGTCGATGAGACGGATATCGGCAAAATTCAACTTGGTCAGCGGGTTAGCGTTCGGGTGGATGCATATCCGAAAGAAAAATTCAAAGCGCGGGTGATTAAAATTGCCCCATTGGCAGTAGTCGACCAAAACGTTACCACCGTGCCGGTTACCGTAGAGCTAGAACGGATCAATCGCCAACTTAAACCCCAGATGAACGCTACTTGCGATTTCATCATCGGCAACAAACGGAATGTACTTTGTCTCCCAAGTGCAGCGATTAAAGAAACCAAGAACGGCATGACGGTCTCTGTTTTGGCGAATGGAAAACAGGAAACCCGTGTCATCCAAGTAGGTTTAGCCGGCGATGACTACACCGAAATAATAAGCGGATTGAAAGAGGGCGACATCGTTGTAAATGGGAATGGTTCGACATCGAGCCAAGGTACTGGAACAGGATCAACCCAAAGGACAGGTCAGCGCCGTGGCGGACCGCCACGAATGTTCTAGTAAAGGAACTCAATATGATTGGCGTCGGAAATTTACATAAAACTTATCAAATGGGAGAAATTGCCGTACATGCCCTTAAGGGTGTTACGGTTGAGGTCAAAAGCGGCGAGTTCGTGGCGATTATGGGACCATCCGGCTCAGGCAAGTCCACTTTCATGAACATCATCGGATGCCTTGACCGACCCACCCAAGGTTCTTATGTCTTGGGCGGTCAGGAAGTGGCTAAGATGGATGATGACGAACTAGCCGCGGTACGTAACCGAAAAATCGGATTCGTCTTTCAGACTTTTAACTTGATCCCAAGGCGTTCGGCCATTCGCCAGGTAATGCTGCCCCTCCTTTATAATGCCGATATTGACCAACCGGAGATGCTGGCAAGAGCCGCTTTAAAGCGTGTTGGGCTTAGCGATAGGATGGAACATAAGCCCAATGAACTTTCTGGAGGACAGCAACAACGAGTTGCCATCGCTCGTGCTCTCGTGAATGAGCCTATGATCATTCTTGGGGATGAGCCGACGGGTAACCTCGATACCCGTAACAGTGAAGAGATAATGGCAATTTTCCAAGAGCTGCATGCTGAAGGAAAGACGATAATCCTTGTCACCCACGAAGAGGATATCGCCAAACACGCTCAGCGAATAATTCGTTTCAAAGACGGCCACATCGTTTCCGACCAGCCGGTCGTTAATCCAACTAAGGCCTGCGATACCCTTGCCACACTTCCGATGGAGGATGACTCATGAACCTCAGGGAAAGTTTATCGATAGCACTGGAAAGTTTGGTTGCCAATAAAATGCGTGCGGTGCTCACGATGCTTGGGGTTATCATCGGAGTTGGCGCTGTAATTGCCATGCTCGCCCTTGCATCGGGCGCGCGCAACAACATGATGACCCAAATTCAACAAATGGGCACCAATGTGCTCATCGTCATGAACGGCCAGGGTCGCCAGGGACCGGTTTTCGGGGGGGTTGGAAGTCAACAATCCCTCACCTTAGACGATGCCAAAGCGATAGCAGATGAGTGTCCTTCAGTGGCGGCAACTTCTCCCGAGGTGGGGCAGAACGCGCAAATCAAATATCGCAATGTGAACACCAACACCACTGTACTCGGGACTAACCCCGACTATCTGGGTGTACGCAATTATCACATAGCCAGTGGGAGTTTTATCACTGATATTGATGTAAAAGGCTTGCGCAAGGTAGCCGTTATTGGACCAACTACCGCAAAAAGTCTTTTCGGTGATTCAGACCCAATCGGCAAGCTAATCTCAATCAGAGGGGTAGGGTTCGAGATTATTGGCGTCACTGCGATAAAAGGGGCTGGAATGGGACACATGGATCCTGATGACCAAATTTTTATTCCAGTCACAACCGCGATGCGGCGATTATTTGGGATTCAGTATGTCCGCGCCATCAGTATTCAGGCCACCACGATGGAAAAGACCACTCAAGCAACTGATGAGCTAACGCAGCTTCTGCGAAAACGTCATCGCCTAGCAAATGATGCCGATGATGACTTCCGCATTATGACCCAAGCCGAAATCATGCAAATGGCCAATCAGACCGCCACCATGTTTACCCTTCTATTAGCCGGCATCGCGAGTGTCTCCCTCTTAGTTGGCGGTATCGGCATTATGAATATCATGTTGGTCTCGGTGACCGAACGAACGCGCGAGATTGGCATCCGTAAAGCCCTTGGCGCTCGACGAAGAGATATTCAGTTGCAGTTCTTAGTCGAAGCGTTGGTGCTTTCCATGGCCGGTGGAGCGATCGGGATTCTATTAGGCATGGCAGGAGCCTGGGGCGCAGGCAAAGCCTTAAGTTGGAATACAACCCCATCCCTTACCTCAATACTCCTATCCTTCGGCTTCGCCGCCTTCGTAGGCATCTTCTTCGGCTTCTACCCCGCAAGAAAAGCCTCAAGATTAGACCCAGTTGATGCTTTGAGGTATGAGTAGGGGATACGCGAAAGCAGTATCGTCCCCCTTTCCAACGGGGACGATACTATTATAATACGCTATGCATTCGAAGTGAAATCCTTCATCAATTACATTACCTTAAGATCAGAGACTTAAAACAAAAATCGCCTGACAAGGCGATTTGGCTTCCTGCTTCGGCAGGATTAGGTATTTGAATGCTTGTTTGAAAGCCTAAGTCAGATCGGCTTACTGCTTAGGATTGATAATGCATTCGTCTTTATAGCTTACATGATAAAAGGGGACAAAGATTCGGCGGGTGCCATCGAAAAGTGGAATCCGAAGGGTAATCCATGCCCCACGCTTCAGATGTAGTAGCCACGACTTGATCTGTCAGAGAACTTACCACTGTCAGATCAAGTCGTGGCTACTACAAGAATCATCCTCCTTTAGTCCTTTCCCAAACACATAATGCCCCTGCAAGCGAAGCAATTGGTCTGGCGTTAAGGCATCACAAACCATTTGGTTTCGCCAAACCCCTCCTCTGCTCGCGGTCATTTCTTCCTCACTAAGGGTACGTGCGATGCGTGGATAGGAATAGCCGAGTAATCGTAGTTCCACCAAACGGCGTATCGTGGGATACCGTTCGTTCAACTCGCAGGAGCCTTCTTCCTTCTTGGTGATCCAGAAAGGCGGCGCTCCTGCTATCTTGCCTTGCTCCGCCCGATGATAAGCAACTGCTTTTGCCCACTCACTTATCCCTTCTGATTCCATTTAATGGAAGGTAAATCCAACCGAAAGCATCGCCCGTCCACTTGGTGTCGAAGTGTCATAGCCATCCATCACGCTATGAACACTGCAGCCTGCTTTCTCAAATTCTTCATAGAGTTCCAAACCCTTGCGTGTACTGCGTGCTAATCGGCTCAATTTAAAAACGATAAGGGCGGAGAATTCGCCTCGCTTGGCAGCTTCAAAATGTTGAACAAGCCCTTCTCGCTTTCTACATAGGAGAAGAAACGCAGAGCGGTTGATATCCGAGTAGCGTTTTGAGGCTTCTTCATCCAGAACAAAGTCTGGAAGGGAGGATTGGACAAAAGCTCTTCCATCCTCTAACTGGTCTTCTTATGTTTTAATGGACACCCTCAACCACTTGTTTTGCGATGAGTTGTTGCTCATAGAC
>JBAXQP010000129.1 GCA_037131655.1 bacterium
GTTAAAATAAATGTGATATTATAGTAATAAGTAGTACGTTTTACTGCAATGTCTATTGTTATGAGATTATCGATCGAATCAGGATGCTTGATGTCCTGTATATCATTTATGCAATTGTTTGAAATTCTTAAATGATCTCGTTGTTAGAGATAAATAAATTCGGAGATAGCGATGAAAAAGATCGTCGGTGATGTAACCGAAAATGCTTTGAGGCAGGCGGCTGAGTTTGATGCAGTGCTTCAGTCTATTGCTGACGCACTTGTCGTCTATAATGAAGAAGGGCGAGTCATCAGATTTAATCCCGCTGCAGAGCATCTGTTTGGCTATACTCAGAAAGATATGCAGTACACCCTCCGTGAGCGGTTTGATCGCGATCCTCGATACCGGCCTGATGGTCAGCTTTTACCTCTAGAAGATATTCCCGTAGTTCGCGCTTTACGTGGAGAAACTATAACCAGTGAAGTGCTCTATATTATTAGGCCTTTAGGCAATAAGGTCTGGTTATCCGTTAGCGCAGGACCTGTTTATGGCAAGGACGGAGTTCCAGTGGGCGCTGTGGCCACTTTCAGGGATGTATCTAAGGATCATGAGGCGCAGCAACAGCTTGAAAAGACGCATAAGTATCTTAACGCCGTCATCTACAGCATCACTGACGGACTAATCATTAGCGACCTCAAAGGGAACATCATAGCCACCAACCCTGCTATGCAACGCCTGCTTCCCGGAGGAGATGATACTGACAAATTCGTAATATTTCAAGACTATATTGAAATGTATGAACTGCGATCCCCTGACGGTGATGCAATGAGCATAGATAAATGGCCTCTTCGACGGGCAATGCACGGCGAGTCCTTTACAGATTTTGAAGTCCAAGTGGTAAACAAAGAGACTGGAGAAATGCGCCCCTTAAGTATAAGCGGGACTGTGGTGAACCATGAAAGCGAGCTGCCAGGGTATGCCGTTATCGTCTCAAGGGATATTACTGAACGCAAAATTGCAGAAAATACGATAAAAGAAGAGCGGGATCGTGCTCAAAGCTATCTTGATCTAGCTGGAGTGGTCATGGTGGCGCTGGATTCGTCCGGTAAGGTTACACTCATCAACAAGAAGGGGTGTGAACTATTAGGATATGAATACCAGGAGATTATCGGCAAGTCATGGTTCGATACCTTCCTTCCGGAAAGCATGGCGCAGCCCACGAAGCTTGCTTTTCGTGAGTTGATGGCTGGCAAACTTGAGCAAGTGGAATACTTCGAGAACCCCATCTTAAACGCAAAGGGTGAAGAAAGACAGATTGCGTGGCATAATGCTTTGCTTCGTGATAAAACGGGTGCTATCATCGGGACACTTAGCTCCGGTGAGGATATCACGGAACGCTTGCTGGCGCGAGAGGCAAGACGCGAGAGCCAAATGCTTATTCACGCTACCCTTGAATGCGCGCCAATTGTTCTCTACACTCTAGACCCCAGCGGAATTTTTCAATTATCTACAGGCGCAGGGTTAAAAAGTATTGGATTAGAGCCAGGTCAAGTGGTAGGCCAATCAGCTTTTGATATCTATAAAGATAACCCTGAAATCCTGAAAAACATTCGCCGTGCGCTCAAAGGCGAGGAAGTGAACCATGTGGCAAAGATCGGCAATACTTGTTACGATGTCCACTATTCTCCACTCCTCGGTCCCCATGATGAGTTTAAAGGGGTCGTAGGGGTTGCCCTTGACATCACCGATCGTATGCAGGCGTTAAAAGACCTTGAAGAAGCTCTTGATCACCTAAGTGACAGTGAGGGGCGCTTGTCCACCACTCTTAGCTCAATCGGTGACGGTGTGATTGCTACCGACGCAGAAGGGAAGATCATTCTAATCAATCGGGTTGCTCAGGAACTCATAGGTATAGCAGGTGATGAGGCTATCGGTAAGAACGCTTCTTCCGTATACGTCACGCATGACGAAAAGACGTGTAAACCGAGGGAAAATGTGTTTCAGGCTGCAACACAAGTCAGTGGCAAAGGGCTGTTACAGTACGCCTTGCTCGTCCGACCGGATGGGAGTGACCGCCTTATTTCCGAGACTGTTGCAACGATTGTTGACGAGAATGGTGTTGTTTCAGGAGCTGTTTGTGCTTTCAACGATGTGACTCAATTGCGCGCTCTTGAGAAGGAAGCGGCGAAGAGCAGTAAACTTGAATCATTAGGACTTTTGGCAGGCGGGCTTGCTCATGATTTCAATAATATATTGGCAGTGATTTTGGGAGGCATTTCTCTTGTTCAGTTGACTGCTAAACTGAGTGAACAGGAACACCAACTTTTGGAGGCGGCCGAGAAAGCGACGGAACGTGCCCGCGATCTGACAAGGCAACTAATCACTTTCTCTAAGGGCGGCGCTCCAGTCAAGTCAGTGACCTCCATAGCCGAGTTGCTTCGTGAAACGGCTGGTTTTGTAACGCACGGCTCTAAGTCGCGTTGCCAGTTGGCGCTTGAAGAGGATCTTTGGTCCATCCAAGCTGATTCCAGTCAAATAAGTCAAGTCATCGAGAATTTGGTGATTAACGCCGACCAAGCGATGCCGGAAGGCGGCACTATTCTCATCCGCGCATCGAATGTGGCTTTTGATACTCAGCCTGCAATGCCTATCAAGC
This sequence comes from bacterium, assembly GCA_037131655.1. Lineage (NCBI taxonomy): Bacteria > bacterium. The sequence continues at coordinate 2,636 of JBAXQP010000129.1, forward strand.
CGGGCAAATATGTTCGTATCAGCATAACTGACCAGGGCGTCGGTATCCCTGCAAAGGAATTGGACAAGATATTCGATCCGTTTTACACAACGAAATCAACCGGAACGGGCTTAGGTCTAACTACTGTTCACTCGATTATAAAACGCCATGAAGGGCATATAGAAGTGACTTCAAAAACAGGGGGAAGTAAGTCGGGCACAACATTCACTATTTACTTACTCTCTGCCGCAGAATCGGCTGCTGAGCAAACCAAAAAGTCCTCTGTTCGCCCTTTGCCGGTCATGCAAGGGCATATTTTGGTGATGGATGACGAACCATTAGTACGGCAGTTGGCTGAATCAGGAATCACAGCATTAGGTTGTACAGTGGTGACATCAACTGATGGGCAAGAAGCAATAAATCTTTATAGAAAAGCTCTTAAGCAAGGGAAGCCTTTCGACGGGGTGCTTCTGGACCTTACTGTGCCTGGAGGAATGGGCGGGAAACAAACACTAGAGTTTTTGCGCGAGCTTAACCCAAACGTGCGCGCAGCGGTCTTCAGCGGTTACTCGAACGACCCCATTATGTCGAATTACGAAGAGTTCGGTTTCGTCGCCGCCATTTCCAAACCGTTCCGTATTATTTCACTTTCTGAAGTCATAGCCAAACTGCTGGAACGCCCATAATACTCCAATTATGGCTTATTGCTCACTCCTATTAATTCCTTAACACCAATTGTGAAATTCAGCACAAACCATGGGGCGTCTAGCAGCTTGAATTATTAGGCTAACGACGAAAAATAATATCTTCTCAAACGATTCATGATTTGTTTCAGTAAAGAGAATTGTTAGATAGTTTAGCATAGCTAAAGGAAAGTAACAATATCGGAAATCGATACAAAGGAGTTTGTAATGAAATCGTTAACTATTCGCCTAGCGGCGTTCGCCTTCTTTACAGTAGCAATCTGTTCAAGCGCATTTGCGCATGACTATTGGAACCAGTGGACCGGCCACCTCTGGAATCGTGGGGATCCTGGTTCAACAACACAAGCCTGGGAGTTTAATCTAGGGGCTGGACCCAATCCAACAACATCCAATAACCCCTATGGCATCCCTTTTGTTACTGTGCAGGGAAATTACGTTGGTGGCGTGCCTGGTCCTAATGGCACACCCATAAACGTATGGCAAATCGGTACCCCTGATGCCACTGGTCAACTCGGACCTGGTGAAGTTCAAATAGGCGTTCCGAATGCCTTTGCTCACAATCCCACCAAATACGTGTTTCTACAAATAACGACTGATAATCCTGGTCAAGTTGTGTCTGTCTCGCCAACTCCGAGCAGCCAATCCACACCTATGAATTTCATCACATATCCCAACACGAAATGGGTCACCTACAACGTGTTGTGGGAGATACACCCAAACCCTGATTTCGAACTTATTAAGCTCCTGTTCCCAGTAGGGACCCACATCGAGGAAATCGTCGTTGACACGATCTGTGTCCCAGAACCAAACTCAGTGGCATCTCTCGGCACAGGACTGATTGGCCTAGTTGCTCTACTGCGCCGCAGGAAGTAGCTTTCTGGAGTATAAAGGACGGCCTGTAAGTTGGCCGTCCTTTTTCTATACATGTTTTGCAAGAGGCACCATAGGTGAGAGAATTCCTGCTTGGATGTGGGGGCGGGGGGTTGGTATAATTTGACAGGTGAGAATTTGAGGCCGATAAGGGGTTAGAGATGGGGGAATTGGCGTTTGTGGTGGGACGGAGTGAGCGGATTGTCTTGCGGCGGTTGAATATGGATGACTTGCCGGAACTTAAGAGGGCGCTGGTTGAGAATGAAGATTGGCTTCGTCCCTGGCTGCCAGCGCCGATGCGGGATCCTCGTATTGAAGAGCATCTTAAGTACGATATAGCCCGAGGAGTGCAGGAGTGGGAGACGGACGAGGCTTATCGGTTGGGAATCTTTAAGGGGGATGAACTCATTGGGCGCGTCTCACACACCCTTATCTGCCGAGGTAACTTCCAGAATTCCAACTGCGGTTATTGGATCGCACAATCGCATATTGGCAATGGGTATGCGCCGGAAGCGGTAGCTCTTTCGCTGGATTATGTCTTCAAGACTCTTGCCCTTCACCGTGTGCATTTTGCCGTCATGCCCGAGAATCCGCGTAGTATGCGTGTGATGGAGAAGCTTGAAATTCGGCATGAAGGCTTCTCATTGCGCTATCTTCAAATAGGGGGCGAATGGCGCGATCATCACCTCTATGCCGTTCTTGCTGATGAGTGGAAGGGAAGAAGAGGTTTGGACGATTGAATAGGATTGGTTGCCTGGCGAATAAATTCGCGGCTGTTGAGAGCAAAGTCCGCCTACGCGGACTATCCGGATGAGTCCACGCAGGTGGACTTCGCCAATATCAGCTGCGGTTTCAATCGCCAAGCAGAAGATTGATGAGTCATAAGTTTTCGCAATCAGTAAGCTCAAGAGGAGGTTGCTTCGGCACAATCATCCTCGCTATGACATGTTAGGGGTATGCCACAAAGATAGGTATAATAAAGCTAACAACTTACCTGCTTACACGGAGGTCTACAGTTAAATGAACGTTCCTAGCGACTTGAAATATACGACCAGTCACGAGTGGATACTTAATGATGATGGGGTTGTCAATATCGGGATCACCGATTTCGCACAGACGGAATTGGGTGATGTGGTCTATGTCGAATTGCCCACGGTAGGGCAGATACTTCAGAAGGATGAGGCTTTTGGCTCAGTTGAATCGGTAAAGACCGTTTCAGAGCTTTATTCGCCTGTTTCCGGAGAGATTGTTGCTGTTAATGAATCTCTCGCGCCAAAGCCGGAGTTGGTCAATAGCGATCCTTATGGTGAGGGTTGGTTAATTCGCATTAAGATGAGCAATGCCGTTGAGATGGATGAATTGCTGGATGCGGCCGACTACGCACGAGTTATCGAGGAGAGCTAGATTTGTCATATATTCCCCATACGGATGAAGACCGACGGTTGATGCTTGAGACTATCGGCGTGGATTCTATACTTTCGTTATTTGGAGATATTCCCAAGGAACTATTGATTAATGGCCCCTTGAAAGACCTGCCGGGTGCTTTGGATGAGTATGGGATCGTGCGTGAGCTTACTGCGATAGCAGCTAAGAATGGGGTAGCTCCTCAATATATCAGTTTTTTAGGGGCAGGGATTTACGACCATTTTATACCTTCTGTGGTCGGTGCAATTATCGAGCGTGGTGAGTTTTTAACGGCTTATACTCCCTACCAACCCGAAATGAGCCAGGGCAATTTGCAGGCGATTTACGAGTATCAGAGTTTAGTATGCGAGTTGACGGGTATGGAGATGTCCAACGCCAGCATGTATGATGCAGGCAGCGCTTTGGCTGAAGCCGCGTTGATGGCGGTTGCCTCCACCGACCGAACTCAGATTTTGGTATCGGAAGCGGTGCATCCTCATTACCGGGACTGCATCAATACCTACGCCTGGGCGCAGGGGCTTGAAGTTACGATAGTTCCCGCGCCTGATGGCTTGACTGAGATTGATGCGGTAGAAAAGCATATTTCCGATAAGACCGCATGCGTGGTTTCGCAGTATCCCAACTTTTTCGGTCAAGTGGAGGACCTGGAAGCTTTATCAAACGAGGCGGATAAGCATGGAGCGCTCAGTATTGTTTGCGTCAATCCAATCTCCTTGGCTCTTCTTAAACCGCCTGGCGAGTTAGGGGCAGATATTGTGGTAGGTGAGGGGCAGCCTTTGGGATCACCAATGGGTTTCGGGGGGCCGTTACTTGGAATGTTTGCCTGTCGTAAAGAGTTTGCTCGCCGACTTCCCGGTCGTATTATTGGGCGAACGACTGATAAAGAGGGTAAGCAGGGATTTGTAATGACCCTTCGCGCACGGGAGCAGGATATTAGGCGTGAGAAAGCCACCTCGAATATCTGCACCAATGAAGCGTTGATTGCTCTTGCGGCGTCCGTCTTTTTATCGGCTGTCGGCAAGCATGGACTTCGAGCGATGGCCGAAGCTTCTCTTCAAAATGCTCATTATGCCTCGAAAGAGCATACCAAAGTCGACGGCGTTGAGTTACGCTTTAATAAACGTTTTTTCTTTAATGAATTCGCTCTTAAACTGCCTTGCAACGCATCTCATGTTCGCGATGAGTTGATAAAGGAAGGCTTATTAGGCGGGCTTCCGCTAGGAAGCTACTATTCGCAGTTCGAAGACACTTTATTGGTCGCGGTGACAGAGAAGCGGACTAAAGCTGAGATCGATCACTTTGCCCAAGCATTGAGAAGAGTGTGTGAGGAGAATCAGTGATGAGTAAAGACTTTCCTATCATATTCGAAGAGAGTGTTAAGGGCAGAACGGGCGTATCGGTTCCTAAGTGTGATGTGCCGCAATTTCCAATCGAAGCTTTACTAGGCAAAGAAAATCTCAGGGATAATTTGTTGCTTCCTGAGGTCAGCGAATTGCAGACCGTTCGCCACTTTACCAATCTTTCCCGACGTAACTACGGCATAGATAACGGATTCTATCCTTTAGGTTCCTGCACAATGAAGTATAACCCACGGGTGAATGAGACGGTTGCAGCTTTGCCGGGGTTTACCGACACGCATCCACTTCAACCCGAATGCCTATCGCAAGGTGCGCTTCAACTTCTTCATGAAGTATCGAGTTATTTAAAAGCAATTACCGGCTTTGATGATATTTCATTGCAGCCTGCGGCAGGCGCGCAAGGTGAGATGACGTGCCTAATGTTGGTCAAGGCATATCATGAGGCGCGTGGGGAAGGGAAGAAGCGAACAGTGGTTTTGGTGCCGGACACAGCGCATGGCACAAACCCCGCTTCCGCTGCTCGGTGTGGCTATACGGTGAAGTCGATTAAGACTGATGATCTCGGGAATACCAATATAAAAGAGCTTGAAGCCTCGCTCGATGACAGTGTTGCCGCTATGATGCTCACTAGCCCTACCACTTTGGGGGTTTTTGAGACGAACGTTGAAA
>JBAXQP010000130.1 GCA_037131655.1 bacterium
CGAGTTCAAACAGAAGATCCTCAACAAACCTTTAAAGACTATATTGACCAGATATGTATCTTCTGGCATTCCGATCCCGCTGTGCGTTTATGCATCATCACGTCGGCGTTTATTGTTTTTTTTAATCTCTCCGTAAATTTCTATGTCCTGGATGCCAAACAACTTCCCGGAGCTTCCCCTGTTTGGGTCGGCCGCTATGTTTCAGCGATTGCTGTAGGGATTGCAGTGGGTGGCATACTATGGAACCTAATTAGAGATCATTACGGCACAAAAGCATCTTTAATTGGCATCGCCATAACAGCCTCACTCATCCCTGCCACAGCGCTAGTTGTCCGTGAAATTAGCATAACTGCTTATATCATCCCATTTGTGATGTATGGATTGGTCAGTTTGAGCGTTTGGACAATCCCAACCAACTACCTGCTCGACCATCTCGGTCACGGTCCCCGCTCACTTATGGTTATGGGGGTTATAAACGTAATCTATGGGGCATCGATGCTTCTTCCCATCGTTGGCGGCAAATTCCTCGGATTCGCCTCGTATCCTTTGCTATTCGCTTTGACATTCCTTCTAACTGTCCCCTCAGTCTACTTTGCAATTCGCCTGCCAAAGGCTCGTTAGTTTACCTGTTTTTAGCTTCAATTACTCCACACAAAGCATGCATAGTGTAGACATTCGGATAGGTTCCTGCAATTGAGATGAAGTGTTATAATTCTATCAAGCATACTTTGCAGGGAGAAGTGAATGTCTCTTATTACTGATATTTCGGCACGTGAGATCCTTGATTCTCGCGGAAACCCCACAGTGGAAGTGGATGTCTTGCTCGATGACGGTTCTTTTGGAAGAGCAGCCGTCCCTTCCGGAGCGTCAACCGGCGCTTATGAAGCAGTTGAATTACGCGATGAAGACGCGGATCGTTATGGCGGCAAAGGTGTTGGCACCGCTGTCGATAACGTGATTGATGAGATTGCGCCTCGTCTTTTTGAGATGGACGCAACCGACCAGGTACTTATCGATAAGACCATGATCGAAATCGATGGCACCCCCAACAAAGCTAACCTCGGCGCTAACGCCATATTAGCCGTTTCATTAGCTATGGCCAAAGCAGGCGCTGACTCCGTTGGCCTCCCGCTTTATAAATATATCGGCGGCGTCTACGCTCACGTTCTGCCTGTGCCGATGATGAATATCATCAACGGCGGCAAGCATGCCGACAGCAGCGTCGATTTCCAAGAATTTATGATTTCGCCGGTAGGCGCTCCAAGCTTTGCGGAAGCAGTGCGTTGGGGTTCTGAAGTCTACTACTCGCTAAGAAAAGTGCTCAAGAAGCAGGGACTCAATACTGCCGTCGGTGATGAAGGCGGATTTGCCCCTAATCTAACCTCAGTCGATGCCGCTATCGATGTCATTATCGAAGCCATCAGCCAGGCAGGCCTTACACCGGGTCAGGATGTTTTCATAACGATGGACCCGGCTTCAACAGAGCTTTATAAAGATGGCGTCTACCACTTCCCAGGCGAGGGCGGTAAAACCCGAACCTCCGCTGAGATGGTCGAGCTATACAACAAGCTCATCGCTAAGTACCCCATCATCTCAATTGAAGACGGCCTAGCCGAAGACGATTGGGATGGCTGGAAGGCTCTTACCGATGCAATCGGTGACCGATGCCAGCTAGTTGGCGATGACTTGTTCGTCACCAACACAGAGCGGCTCAAAGAGGGCATCGAAAAGGGCGTCGCTAACTCAATTCTTATCAAGGTCAACCAAATCGGAACCTTGACTGAGACACTGGAAGCAATTGATGTCGCACGTCGCGCATCCTACTCTTCAGTAATTTCTCACCGCTCAGGCGAGACGGAAGATGTTACAATCGCCGATTTAGCGGTTGCAACGAACGCAGGACAAATTAAGACGGGCGCTCCTGCTCGCACCGACCGAGTCGCCAAATACAACCAACTCCTTCGAATTGAAGAAGAGTTGGATAAGGCCGCTGTTTATGCCGGATTCAACGCGTATCCAATGTTAAAGCGTAAGGGATGAACCGTCACACAAAAATAGTCGCAACGCTCGGCCCAGCGTCATCAAGCACAGAGAGTGTTAAAGCGCTGGTGAATGCGGGGGTAAATGTAATCCGCTTCAACTGTGCTCATGGCAGTTGGGTCGAGCGAGGTGATGAGATTGAGCGGGTCAGGCAAGCTGCCGCAGCTAAAAAGCAACCAATTGGTATCTTGCTTGATCTTGCCGGACCGAAAATACGTCTGGGCGTAATCACCGCCGGTACAAGACAGATTAGTCCCGGTGATAAGATTGAACTTGTTTTAGCGGCAGAAAGCAAGGATGCGCTTCCTGTTCCAGTACCGGAGTTCTTTCGGGCATGCAGATTAAACAATCGAATACTTTTAGGCGATGGTTATATTGAGCTTAAAATCACTCAATGTGACAACGACAGGCTGGAAACTAAAGCTATATCAGGCGGAGTGGTGAAATCGCACCATGGCATCACCCTTATGGGGAAAGCTCTCGATTTAGAGCCGATTACCCCGAAGGATGAGCAGGATTTAGAACAAGGGATTAAGTATCAACCTGATTTCATATCGCTCTCATATATTCGCTCGGCGGCTCATATCAACGACCTGAAGGAGAAACTGGCCAAACTGGGGGGACATGCCCGGTTAGTTGCCAAAATCGAGACTCAGGAAGCTGTCAACGACATTGAAAACATTATAGAGGTCTGTGATGTGGTGATGGTGGCGCGAGGCGATTTGGGGCTTCAACTCCCTATCGAAAATGTGCCTACAATTCAAAAGCAAATTATTAGGCTTTGCAATCGCGCGAGCAAACCCGTGATTACGGCCACCCAGATGCTCGAATCGATGATCGCAAATCCGCGCCCAACCCGGGCGGAAGTAACTGACGTCGCGAATGCCATCTTAGACGGAACCGATGCAGTCATGCTCTCCGGTGAAACGGCAATGGGGCAATACCCGGTAGAAACCGTGACTGTCATGGGTCGCATCGCACAAGAAGCAGAAACCGGAATTGACCATGGCTGTACTCTGGATGTTCTTAATATGAACTCTCATCGAGAGACAACCGAGGCGGTTGCGCAGGCAGTTTGCGCGTTAGCTGAATCGCTCAGAGCAAAAGCGATTGTGACAGCGACAACTAGCGGTTATACCGCTCAGATGGTTTCGAGATTTCGACCCAGGATGCCGATTGTGGCTCCTACCTCGGAAGAAGGGACTTATCGAAGTCTGGCTTTGGTATGGGGAGTTCGCCCCTTGCTTATCGATAAAGCCACTAATGTTGACGAGCTAATGAACTTAGCGATGCAAGCTGGAGTGAAAAATAGCCTGCTTAAAGCAGGCGATAAGGTGGTTTTCACCTGCGGAGTGCCGGTTGGAAATCCTGGCAGCACAAATTTAATCTCGGTCAGGACTGTGTAGCAAAATAGGAGATATTCTCATGCGCACGGATGCAAATACAACAAAAAGAAACTCGAAGCGAAATCGATTAGTCGCTAGACGACGATTTGTAGTGATCCTCATTGTTCTAGCCGCATTTTTAGCAATCGCAGGATGGTGCGGTTACCCCTATATCCCCTGCTTTAAAGAAAATCAAGCGCTCAGCAAGATACAAGCAGATGATCTGGCGATGAAGAAAGAAATCGAACGGATGAATTATAAGCTTAATGGACTAAAGACAGAGGCCGGGCTAACGGCTGAAGCTCGCGCCCAAGGCTTTATTAAGCAAGGAGAGCAAGTAATCATCATGCCCGACTTTCCTCCCCCTACGGCTCCTACCGAAAAAACTAATCCTAATGCTTGGGGACGATTTATAAACTGGTTCCATCGCTAAAGCGGGTATTGTTTGTGTAAGTGCTCGAGCAAGTTAATCTTGCTTGGATTTGATTTACTACGGAGGCATTATGTACGTTTCAATTCGTGATGACACTGCAATGGGTGTCGATTATCCATCTTTGGGAGATGCATTGAAAGATTTGGGGCTGAATGCCGTCGAGATCGGCGTTTGGCATGATTATAAGGTTCGAGGCCTTGGCCCTGACGAAAATCTTAATATCGGCACTGCTAATGGCCTAGCTAAGTTCAAAAAGCAATTCAGCGATGCAGGAATTCAAATTAGCGCATTTTTGTTGAGTAATGACTTTAACGCCGAGGATGTTGATGCAGAAATCGCCTGGGTGGTCCAAGTCTGCAAGGCAGCAGATGAGCTTGGTGTTCCAGCCATACGCATCGATGCCTATATGAGAAATCAAGATGAGCTGCCGTTCGATACTCGCATGGAAATCTTTTCCAGTTGCATCAAACGGATCATCGAAGCAACCCCAGGATCCACAGTAAAATTGGGCATCGAAAACCACGGTTCACAAGGCAACGACCCCGAATTCCTTCAAGCCTGTATAGATTCCGTATCAAGCCCACGCTTGGGTCTAACAGTTGATACTGCCAATCTTTATTGGCGTGGCTACCCTGTATCTACTGTTGACGCGATTATCAAACGTTTCGCACCGAATACGGTTCATACCCATATGAAGAATATCTGCTTCCCTGAGGGCACAAAGGATGTCGAAAGGGAAATGGGCTGGGGCTATATGGAATATTGCTGCCCATTACAGGATGGCGATATCGATATCAAAGGCTATGTTACAGCTTTGTGTGAAGCCGGTTACAAGGACGATCTTTGTATTGAAGACGAATCTTTAGGCCGATTCACGAAAGAGGTTGGCAAACAGAATTTACGCCGACAGGTCGAGTTCCTCATCTCACTTCTCTAACTTATAAACAGATAGAGTCTGAACTCATGTTCAGACTCTATCTGTATCTATTCTATGACTCTTTGCCTTTACTACCTGCATCCTAGCCTTGCCACAGTTTGAGCAAACCCACTTTCGGCGCTTGTGGTAAGAACGCTTCCGCTCGGTCATGGGCTTATGACAACGTGGGCAGGTCAAACTTATTCCTTGCCGCTACCGTCGGACCATTCGCTGGAATAGTTTGGTGGCTCTTTGGTAATCCAGACATCATGCGGATGGCTCTCACGAAGACCGGCGTTGGTAATCTTAATGAATTTTGCATTCGCTCGAAGATCTTTTAAGTTACAAACGCCCAAATAGCCCATACCACTTCTTAGGCCGCCGATAAGCTGCACAACAGTTTCGGCAAGAGGTCCACGGAAAGGAACTCGACCTTCGACACCCTCAGGCACTAAGTTTTGGGGATTAGTTTGATAGTAGCGATCACTTGAGCCTTGACGCATGGCGCTGATACTGCCCATACCTCGATAGACCTTGTAGGCTCGATTTCGATAGACTTCTATCTCACCTGGAGCTTCATCACAGCCGGCAAACATGTTGCCCATCATCACCGCATCAGCCCCGCCTGCAAGCGCCTTAACTATATCACCAGTGTATCGAATTCCACCATCAGCGATTATCGGCACTCCACGCTTACGTGCTTCACTCGCACAATCCATAATGGCAGTCAACTGCGGGATGCCTACACCAGCCACTACTCGAGTAGTGCAAATTGAACCTGCGCCAATCCCAACTCTTAGGCCATCAGCGCCGGCTTCAATCAAGTCTTTAGCCCCTTCAGCAGTCGCCACATTACCTGCAATCAAAATAGCATCCGGCAGGGCTTTCTTAATGATTTTAACGGCATTTAATACCCCTAATGAGTGGCCGTGTGCGGAATCGAGAACGAGAAAATCTGCTCCGGCTTCCACTAAAGCCTTAGCTCGATCTACGGGATTGCGTAGCGGACCAAGCGCAGCGCCAACTCTCAGACGCCCCTTATCGTCCTTGGTTGCATGGGGGTAATGACGAAGCTTCAGGATATCTTTAATCGTAATCAAACCGATAAGCTTGAATTTATCATCGACAATCGGAAGTTTTTCAATTCGGTGTTTTTGAAGGATTTTTTCGGCCTGTTCGAGGGTCGTCCCTTGCTGAGCAGTCACCAAATTTTCCTTGGTCATGGCTTCAGCGATAGGACGGTCAAACTCGGTCTCAAATCGAATATCACGGTTGGTCAGGATGCCGACCAGTATCCCTTCCTCGTCAGTAATGGGTACACCGGAAATATGGTAACGTTCCATTAAGTTGAGGGCATCGCGAACAACATGGTCGCGCGAAAGAGAAATCGGATTGACGATAACAGCATGTTCTGACCTTTTGACGCGGTCAACTTCTTCCACTTGACTGTCAACGGTCATGTTTCGATGAATAACGCCGACGCCGCCTTCACGCGCAATGGCAATCGCCATTCTGGCTTCGGTAACAGTATCCATCGGAGAAGAAATAACGGGGATTCTCAGCGAAATACCCTTAGCGATCTCTGTCGAGGTATCAGCTTGGTCAGGTAAGACTTCTGTGCGTTGTGGCACAAGCAGAACATCGTCAAAGCTAAAGCCTTCACCCATAATATCGTTTGCCATACGTTCTCCCAGGGACTTTTCATCCCATTGTAACGTAACTACAAAACCGAAATCAAGTGCTAATCGTAAGAGTATCCCACTTAGGGGCCATATGAAACCCAGTTGGGAATATCGTGGCGCGCCTAACTCCGGCGAGTTCGGCGTCATGAAGCGCTAATGAAACTATATTCTCGGTCTGCCCATCCCAAACGCCCACCACCAAATCGCAATTTTTAACCATCCAACGATTGGCACCCTCATAGGCTTCAGAAATAGGTTCTCCGAAGGGCAATAAATGAACATCAAGCGCCCGACCGATAAGCTTTCGGTAATGCTGCCTTTCATCCCCTTCTTCGAATTCTTCCGCATACCCGGCATAGGGAACGATAATCTCATACCGCATCCCCCATTCAGCAGCCTTTTCAATGACCAGTTGGCTCATCCCTACCGAAGCAGTAGAGGCGACGACAATTCGATTATCATGCGACTTCTCGCGATCGACAATCTCCATGAATTGCCCAACTAGCACCTCGGCCTCTTCATCACCGATCGCCCCCCGCTCCGCAATAATCCCAATCCGAATAATTCCCGCCATTTCTATCTTTCCATACGTTCTGTATTACCTATATTCATCATAGCATGATTTTGTGAGAATGCAAGGAGAAATATATAATTACTGGTGACCCCCTATATTTAGCTTGTTGCGCACATTCAAAATATCACTGAGCCAGTACATCTTATTTCTTAAGTCTTTTTCCCCATCTATGCTCCCAAATTCTTAATGAATCCACAGCAACCTGATTACTGGTTCCATATGAAAGACTTTTAACACATAAAACGAGAAGCTCGTGAGCTCGTAAGTTATTTATCTTAACCAATCCCTTAATCACACTATCGTCAAGCAATCCTTTTCTAACAGCTGGAACCACTTCTTCAAGCCCGCGCGCATCACCCCTCTTTACCAGAGCAAGGCCTGCTGCCTCGCGAATCTCTGCACTCGGATGTTCTAGCATTTGAACAAGAAGAGCTGTTGTTTTCGA
>JBAXQP010000131.1 GCA_037131655.1 bacterium
GTTCTTCTTCAATATTATTACTATCAATGCTACTTTGATGGGGCAGAATATTTTCTTCTATTCCAATCAGAAATACATGCGGAAATTCTAAGCCTTTAGCGGCATGTAAGGTCATTAAGCTGACCTGATCACTCACTTCGGCTTCTTGATTACGTTCCATAATATCCATCAGCATAATCTTCGCCACAATTTCTGCTAAGGGTGCTTTCGATGAGTTTCCGTCTTCAGAAGGACTATTCTTTTCAGCAATGCGCTTAAGCCATTCAATGAGTTCATAGACATTCTTTATTTTACGGTCGGCAGACTCCTTGCTTTTGCTTTCTTCCTTTAAAAATTGCTCATAACCAATTTGTTGAATAAATTGTTCAATCACAGAGAACCTATCACCCTGGTCAATACGTCTAGCGGTATCAAGTACCCAGTCATGAAACTTTTGTAATCGGTGAATAGACTTTTCAGATAAGCGTTGAGTTAAGCCCAGTTCGGTACTCGCTGCAAATAAACTGATATGACGTTCATTCGCATATCCCCCCAGTTTTTCCAGCGTGGTAGGGCCAATTTCGCGGCGGGGTGTATTAATAATACGTAAGTAAGCGGCATCATCATCAGGGTTAACAAATAAACGCAGATAGCCGAGAATGTCCTTAATTTCTGAATAAGAAAAAAACGAGGTGCTACCGCTGATTAAATACGGGATGTTATTTTCCCTAAGTCCTTGTTCAAATAACCGGGACTGATGATTGCCTCGATATAAAATCGCGTAGTCCTGATACCGGCCACCGTTCTTAAATTTGTGATGGATAATTTCTGAAATAATTTGCTGTGCTTCAACCTGATCGTTTTTATGACTCAGAACACGTAATGGATCACCATAGCCCAATTCACTCCAAAGACGTTTCTCAAACGTATGGGGGTTATTAGCAATAAGCTGATTGGCTACTTTTAGGATACGGCCCGTAGAGCGGTAGTTTTGTTCTAACTTAATCACCTGTAAACGACTATAGTCTTTTTGTAATTGTGCTAGATTTTCGGGTTGCGCACCCCGCCAGGCATAAATGGATTGATCATCATCACCCACGACGGTAAAGCGACCTAAGGCGCCGGCGAGTAACTTAACGAGTTGGTACTGGGTGATATTAGTGTCTTGATATTCGTCAACCAGTAAATAACGAATCTTGTTTTGCCATTTCTCTAAAACACTGGGATGTTGTTGGAACAATAATACGGGTAACAAAATAAGGTCGTCAAAATCAACAGCATTGTAAGACTTTAAGCTACGGGTATATTCTTGATACAGAATAGCAGAAGAGTAGTGTTCTTTTGTCGCCTGTGTTAATGCTTGTTCGGGCGTGATAAAGGCGTTTTTCCATTGCCCGATTTGATGGGCATAATGATCGACCTGATCGATATCACAGTCCTTGGCGCCGTGAGTAATTAAGTTCTTTATCAGAGCTAGCTTATCTTGTTCATCAAAGAGCGTAATGGCGGCTTTATACGTCAGAACTTTGTGCTCTTTGCGCAGAATATCCAAGCCTAATGAATGAAAAGTAGACACACGTAAGCCGCGAATCTGCGTATCATCGAGCAGCTTTGACACACGACTTTTCATTTCTCTGGCGGCTTTGTTGGTAAATGTTACGGCTGCAATATGTCGAGCCGGTAAGCCCTGTTTGACTAAGTAGGCAATTTTTTCTGTGATGACGCGCGTTTTACCACTACCGGCGCCTGCCAGAACCAGTAATGGATTATCGATAACTTTAACAGCAGCTTGTTGTTGGGGGTTTAGTTTGGCCATTAGATTAGGAGTTCGAGTGTGATTTACTCGGTAGAGTACTATCGGTTCTTTGGGGGAGGGCTTAATTATTGACGACATTATAACTGGATTTTGTTATTGGTATTATGTGTAGAAGGCCCTGATTCGGAATGGTGAACAGTGTTTTCACTGTTTTCGCCGTTGCCTTCAGCATCAACTTGAGTGTTTTCTGTCAGCTCTAGAATTTATTGATCATTTAGTGGCGTTGAACTTACGGCTCACTTGAAGAATCATATTTTGATAAAATTATGTTTTTATGTTAAAAAGCGCTCGATTGTTTGTGTCGATTTGTAGCGTGTTGGAAACGAGAGATTACGATGCTCAACAGAACCTTTCATACAGTTGTTACTCTAGATTATTCTTAATAATCTCGCGCAAAGAGGCTAGGGCTTCCGGGAAATCATAGCTTTCGACTTGGCATCCAAGAGGTGCGGCGAGTCCCCTACCGATGGTCTGAGTAAACAGCGGACCCAGTTCGCGCCAGGTGTCGATGGCTTGTGCATCGTCTGTAGCGAGTTGCGCTTCCAGCCGGGTCACCAGTTCCCGGACTTTGACCGGATCTGCATCTACTTGCCTCAGTGCTGGGTTATCGACGTGCATGGCCTGGATTTCCTTGTTCACGGCCACTAGCGCCTTGCGTAACATCGCGATCTCATTCTCCAGTTCGGAAGCGGGCAAGCCATCATGAACCTTGTGTTCCAAGGTGTAGGCTATTTCTCGTAGCGATGCCATCCCCAGCGTAGTGGAAATGCCCTTCAAAGAATGGGCGATGCGCTCTGCGGTGGCTTGATCCCCAGCATCCAGGGCAGCCTGGACGTTGTCGGCGTCAGTGCCGTGGGTGTCAGCAAACTTGGTCAACAGGCGCTGATAGGCGGGTAAATTGCCACCGAGATACTTTAGCCCGGCTTGTCGGTCTATCTGGCTAGGGCTAGTGATTTGGGTGGCGGTTGGTAGCATTTCTGAACTTTCTATCGTTGTCTCGGCAGAGTCTGCTGTGTCCTTTTGGTGGAGCCAGCGCTTGAGCTCCGCGTAAAGCCGTTCTGGCTCCACTGGTTTGGCAATAAACCCATTCATTCCGGCATCTTCGCTGCGTCGGCGGTCTTCCTCAAAGGCATTGGCAGTCATGGCCAGGATAGGGATGTCCCGGTAAGCAGGTAACTTTCTGATTCTACGGGTTGCTTCCAGGCCATCCATCACCGGCATCTGCATATCCATCAGAATCAGATCATAGCATTTCTTTTCGATCATCACTAAGGCTTCGCCGCCATGATTAGCTATATCAACCAGTAAGCCGTAACCTTGCAGGATTTCCATGGCCACCTCCTGATTGATTTCGTTGTCTTCAACCAGCAAAATACGGGCGCCACTACGGAGTCCTGATGAACCAGAAATGGCCTCCTGGCGAGGTAACTCATCTAATGTGCCATGCTTTAATGCCGCTGTAAACCAGAAGGTGCTGCCTTGCCCAAGGGTGCTGACAACCCCAATTTCGCCACCCATCATACTGGCCAGTTTTCTGGAAATCGCCAGGCCGAGGCCGGTGCCGCCAAATCTACGACTGGTAGAGGCTTCCGCTTGGGTAAACGCTTCAAACAACTTATCCGGGTTCGCCTCACTAATACCAATGCCTGTATCTTGCACCTCGAAGCGCAACATGACCTGATCGTCGTTTTCAGAAAGCACCCTGGCGCGCAGGTTAATGCTGCCATGAAAGGTAAACTTGACGGCGTTACCGGTGAGGTTGATTAGAATTTGGCGTAGGCGTAATGGATCCCCTCGCAAAGGCAACGTGTCCAGGCGTGGGTCGATTTCTTCAATTAATTTGAGCCCCTTGCTGTCGACACGATCGGCCATCATGCTGCTGACATGATTTATGGTTGCGGAAACTAGAAAAGTCGTTTCTTCTAGCGTTAGTTGTTCGGCCTCGATTTTGGATAAATCCAGAATGTCATTGATAATGCCTAGCAGGTGTTTACTCGATGAGATGATCTTGTCGAGTTTGTCTTGCTGGGACGGCTGCTCGATTTGAGCTTGCAATAGATGGGCAAAGCCGATGATGGCATTCATTGGAGTGCGGATTTCATGGCTCATGTTGGCGAGGAACGTGCTCTTGGACTGGTTGGCGATCTCTGCATCCAGCTTGGCTTTCTCAAGCTCAGCAGTGCGGGTTTCAACAAGTTTTTCGAGATGTAATTGATAATTCTCAAGTTCCTTTTCGGTTCGCTTTTTCTCGGTGATGTCATTCCACACGGCATGGATGAGGTTTCTATCGTCAAATTTGATAGACGTGTGTATGACGTCAGCAAAGAAATGTTCGCCGTTTTTCTTTATATGTTCCCACTCAAAGCGGTTAGTGCCTTCGGACAAGACTTTCTGATGCAGCGCTATCGCTTTTGTTGAAGATAATTGACCATCCGGTTGATATTCGGGTGATATCTGCACTGGGCTAAGCCCTATGAGTTCTTCCAGGGAGTCCATACCTAGTATTTGCAACGAAGCGTGGTTGGCATCAATAAACAGCCCATTTTCAACCAGCATCAAGGGCAGCCTGGATTCGTAGAACAATTTACGAAAACGCTCATCGCTCTGGCGCAGACGTTCTTCTGCTTCATGCCGATGGGTAATGTCAGAGGAAAAGCCGATCAGCGCCTGCGGATGATTACGCATTTCGATGGGCATCTTGA
The DNA here is from genome assembly GCA_037131655.1 of bacterium. NCBI lineage: Bacteria > bacterium. The sequence continues at coordinate 4,498 of JBAXQP010000131.1, forward strand.
CGGACCAGAAATAGCGGTTATTGCCGCTGTTGTCGGTCAACATTTCTTCAGACGCCTGCTTGACCCCGCTCAGATACACTTTGCTATCGAATTCCATGACTTGCCGGGCTGTGTCAGGCGGCAGGATTTCAAGGTCCGATTTGCCAAGGATGTCGGAAACCGGGCGGCCGAATTGATGGGCGACTGCCTGGTTGAGGTAGAGGTAGCGGCCATCATGGTCCTTGATGTAGATATGGGTCTCGACATTGTCGATGACTGCATCCAGGAAGCGACGCTGCTCCCCGATTTCTTCTTCGCTGCGCTTGCGCTCGGTGATATCCTGCACTGTGCCGATCAGGCTGATCGCCTTGCCCTTGTCGTCATAGGTAATATGTCCGAGACCATGCATCCAGCGTTCTGCACCATCGCTCGGCCGAATGATCTTGTATTCGGCATCAAAAGGCTTCTTGTTGTTGATTGAGTCCTGAAGCGCATCGTGCATCGCTTGCATAAAATCCGGGTGCATTAACTTCACCCAGCCTTCATTGGTGTGCGGATAGTGCTCGGTGATCCCGAAGATTTCATCAAGGACGCTTGTGCTCTCAAACGTCGCTGCTTCAAACGTATTGATGTAGCTTCCGATCCGGGCGGCCTTCTGCGATTCGCGTAGCAGCTTTTCGTTTCTCTTGAGTGTTTGTTGTGCCCTTTGGTGCTCGGTGACGTCCAAGACAATGGAAAAAAGCAAGACCCGGGCCTCAACCGTGATGGGCGTTGAACGCACTTCGACAGTCCGAATTTCGCCGTTGGCATGGCGGTGCTCAAAGATGAAGTAATCGCGTTCCTGCCGCACAGCGCGTCCCATCTCCGCTTCGATTTCCGATGGCGTCAATGTATTGATCTGGTCAATGCGCATGGCTCGCAGTTGCTCGACGCTGTAGCCATAGAAGCTAGCAGCTGCCGGGTTGGCGTCGACGATGACGCCGGAATCAGGCTCGATCAGCAGCATAACTGCCACGATGTTCTCGAACATTTGACGAAAGCTCTGTTCACTCTTGCACAGGGCGACCTCGGTACTCTTCAACAAGGTTTCGCCTTGTTGTTTCTCCTTCGCTTCGGCCTTGATCAGATACAGTGTTCGTGCCAGCATGAAAACCAACGCAACCCCGAGGACAATAAAAACCAACCGGGTGAGCCCAAGATTGAGCTTGGCATCCTCAACCGTAGCAACGTAAGCACGCACCATCCAGGTCAAATCATCTGACGATTGCCTCAGTTCATCACTCCGTTCAAAGGAAGTTATTCGCTGTTCGTTTACTCGATTAACGCGCTCTTCTGCAGTGATATAGACACCGAAAGCAACAATGAAAAGCGTGCCAATAGCTGCGGTTAACCAAGTGCTGATAGCAGATTTTGAGAATTTTTTCAATATACCCTCCATAACAGGGGGCCTGTGAAAGCCCCCCTAAAAGTGTTCGTTCTGAGCTAAGCCATTTTCCAGAAGCACCGTATTAAATGTTTTTCAGGCGCATTTATCATCGCATCCGCATCACCATTGACTCTTGTATACTCAATACCCAATTGATTGAGTAATAAACGAACTTTGTAGCAATTACCTGAGGGTAAAAAGTCGTATAGTTTATACATTAGTGCTTTGTTCACCAAAGGGGTAAATACAGTTTCGCTGGGAATAGCAAAAAATGCGGCTACTAGTAATGATACTAGATCAATTATTCACCTGATTAAATCTGTAACTCATTATTTTTTATTGTGTAGTTTTGTGCATGATATAACACATGAACAGCAAAGACATTATTATGGCATTAAAAAGAAGGCTGGTTAATATCGGGGGGCAAGGGCGATCATGAGAAATTTACTCATCCAAATAAGCCGGATCATGTCGTTGTTCCACATCCGCGCAAAGATATGCCCATTGGCACTTTGCGCAATATTTTAAGCTATTATTTGTTAAGAACACCTACACTTTATTGTTCGTAGCTAACTCAGAAAGATGCTCGCTATCAACCAAAACCATCTCTGCCAATAAAGTTTCAGGAGAGATATCTTGCTCATGCGGCCATGTCACAGCACCAAACAGAATTCCTACCTGATTAAAATAATGTATATTGCCTATTATTTGGACCCCTTTCTTGGCGCTATTTTTTGAGTTGCACTTTTCCGCAATTACCGGAAATAAGCGGTCAAGCTAAACCTACCGAAAAACACTTTATCAGTAATCGTTTGACGATGTGGGGTGGCATTTGGGCTTTAAAAGCTCTGCATTAAATATTCACAGTCCATTGGCTTAATAACTCTTATAGCGCTTACTTTACTTTCGAATCAGTATTTTGGCATTCATACGCCATTTATGACCCTAATCACAGATACCCATTTTTTAATTCCTATGACAATTGTAGTTTTATCGACTCCACTAGCGGGATTTAGATTTATAACACTGTTATTAGGACGCTCGTTGCTACTACCGAAACAAGTATCCCGTGCTACATTACCGACTTGGCTGTTTTCTAGACTATCCCTGTTTTGCCTTGTTGCGTGGGGAGTCTGGTCTATACCACTGGTTGCATCGGCTCTCTGGGAAAATACTGACTCTTTATACCTGATGTTCTTAGGTGTGTTTGGATTATGGGGCATAAGTTTCAGTGCAACCTTCGCTTTCTGGCGAATACCTAACTGCCCTAAAAACCAGCAGTTTGATTACGTGGGGTTAATCTTTATGTTCTTATTTGCCCTGACGATTACAACGGACATAGTGAATCAACTCTTCTTTACTAAATTTGTCTTTAGCACCTGTTTAACCATCATAGGGCTGGCCTTTATTGTTCCGATTGGATTGTACTTTTCAGCATTGAAGCGTTGGTTTACAGGCTCATTTGGACTGTGTATGTCGGACACAATCCGAAACTCATCTTTATTTCGGTTCAATCGAAGTTCAGACACCCCGATCTCTGGGGAATTTAATATGATCCTATTTTGAACACCA
>JBAXQP010000132.1 GCA_037131655.1 bacterium
GTTGGAAGACCTTAATCTTCATGCCAAACACGGGTTGTTTGCGCTGACAGGGAGCTTAAATGCGGGCATTTTTAAGTATTGGAAACAACCTGATGGCTCGGTAATTGGCGAGGCGCTGTTTAACGGGCAGAAGGATGATTGTGAAGCTGAGATACGCCTATACTTCCGGCACACGGCGCACGGCAAGTTATGGTGGGAGGAGATTAGCCTTCAGGAGATTGAACCTATCCCGCCACGGCTTGTGAAGGTGGCGGTGGCATGGGGCGGCCATGATATGGCTTTCTGGGATAAATGGGCGGATATTGCCGGACAGCAGAAGGTAGATATTGCTGTTTTGACCGAGGACTTCCCTGGCCTGGACCCTGAGCCGCAGGATGGGCCTTCTTTCCAATGGATGGCTAAGAAAGCGCGTCGCTGGCGAATGCACCTCACCGGCAGCATCATGGAGCAACGGGGTGATTTAATATTGAACTCAAGTCCCCTCTATGATCGCGAGGGCGGCCTGCTTGGGATTTATAGCAAAAACCAGTTGTATGACCTAGAACAGGATAAAGGGGTCACGGCAGGAATAGGGATGCCCGTCTTCAAGACCGACTTTGGGGTAGTGGGCATCACCACTTGTTATGATAACTGGTTCCCCGAGCCGGCGCGACTGTTAGCCTATAAGGGTGCGGAACTCATCTGCCTCTCTGCCGCAGGTTACTACGCGGGGCTTATCCCTTCACGAGCGGGTGATAACTGCCTGACCTATGCGGTCAGCAGCAACTCCAACCGCGCGGGTATATGGGATAGCGGCGGAGTACGTGCCGGTGATCAAGATTGGCATGACCGCGATCCCTCCATGTGGACGCTAACCTCAATCCAGGACTACACCGTAGATAATGAGAATTATATGCTGACTGCCGTTATCGACCTAAACCTAAAGTACAGCCCCCACATTGCGGGAGGCAATATGCAGTCGGCGCCAGGTGGTAGAAGATGCCGTCAGACCTTGATTGAGCCTTTAGAAGAAGAAATTGCCCGTGAGGCGCGGCGTTGGTGGGAAGAGGAGTAAAACTACACACCAGCTTTCGTCTGAAAAGGTATTATCTAGCGTAGCTTTGGGAATGAATAATAAATAAAGGATTTTATATGCAGACATCAGTAACATGCGATTGGAATGATGGGAACCTGGTGGCTAATGGCGACTTTACTAAAGGGGTCGTCAATGGGCTTCCTGCAGGTTGGGAACCGTCATGTCCTAATCCTGCTCTCGCTCCTAAGTTTGAGTTAGTCACCCCTAAGAGCGGCAAGCCGATGCTAATGGCAACCGGCAATGGCCGCAAAGAGTGCTGGGGTGTAATTAAGCACCCGATTACATTCGAGGCCGGCAAGACTTATCGCTTCAGGGTTCACTTCAAGTTTGAAGGGTTTGAAGATGTCAATCACCACATGATCCATGCGGTCTTTGGCCCTGAATTTAACCAAGGTGTAATGAATTACAAGAAAGACGGTGACTGGGTCATCGGCGACACCCGATTTGAAGGGCCGGAGAAGGAAGGCGAGGGCTTTATGCACCTTTACTTCCGATATTCCCCCAATGGCAAGGTCTGGTGGGACCATGTCAGTATCTCCGAGTGTGAGCCTATCCCCTCACGCCCTGTAAAGATAGCCGTCAACTGGGGCTATGGAGATATGGAGCATTGGGACAAGTGGCTGGATTTGGCAGGCCAGAAGTTCGTTGATATCGCCCTATTACCAGAGAGCTTCAACGGCAAGGGTGTAAAAGACCCTGAATCAATTGATGGCGAAGCCAACCAGTTCATGGCCAAGAAGGCCCGCAGATGGCGCATTCACGTTGCGGGTTCGGTTTATGAGAAGCGCGGCGATCTCACACTTAACACTGGCTCCCTTTATGGGCCTGATGGCAAGCTCATCGGAACTTATAGCAAGAACCAGCTTTTCGACCCTGAATGTGATGAAGGAGCAACGAGCGGTACTGAGATGCCCGTGTTCCAAACCCGCTTTGGCAAGGTCGCATTTGTTATCTGTTATGACTCTTGGTTCCCGGAGCCGATGAGGTTGGCGGCGTATAAGGGCGCAGAGCTTATACTTTTCCCCAGCGCCGGTTACTTCCTCGATCTGATGCCTGCGCGTGCGGCTGATAATGGCGTATGGATTGCCGCCAGCAGCGGATGTCCTGCAGGGGTTTGGGATCCAAGCGGCGCACGAGCCGGTGAAGAGTATGCCAGTGAAACACGCTATTGCAAGACGGGTATCCTTAACTATGAGATGGACGCGGTCAATCGCATGATTGTCGTCACCATCGACATGAGCAAGAAATACAGCCCCCATTATTGGGGCGGGCCAATCCACTCGGCGCCGGGTGGACGCCGCATAAGACAAACGAGAATCGTATCACTAGAGGACCAGATAGCGCAAGAAGTCAAGCGCTGGTGGGACGAATAACAACTTAGGATAGAAAGGATTAATCATGGTTAAAGTAGGAATGGTAGGAATGGGTGGAATGGGCAGCCACCACGCAGCAACACTAGCAGGAATGCCCAATGCAAAGGTCTTGTATACCTGTGACCTTATTCAAGAGAGAGCAGATAAGGCTGCAGCAGCCACTGGCGCTAAGGCCATCACCGACTTCCGGCAGATGCTGGATGATGTGGATGCGGTTTATGTATGCACAGAACCCTTCAATCGTGTTGATGTCGTCACCGCCTGCGCTGAAGCCGGTAAGCACATCTTCATGGAGAAACCTGTCTGCATCAATCTAGAAGGCGCCGAGAAGATGGTAGCCGCATGCAAGAAAGCCAAGGTCAAGCTGATGCTGGGCTATGTCCTTCGTTTCTGGAGTCCTTTTAATCTTATCAAGTACACCCTTGACAGCGGCGAGCTTGGGGACTTGGTCACAGTATTCACGCAGCGCTTCATGCCGGTTGATATGCGCTCTGTTTGGTATGGAGACCAGTCCAAGAGTGGAGGCATTACCTTGGACTTTGGTAGCCATGACATCGATTGGGTACGATGGGTCGGCGGAGATGTCAAGACAGTGTTCGGGCAAGTCGCTCGTATTCGTCCGGGCGTTAATGCTGATGAGCACGTTCAAGGCATGATGCTTTTCCAAAATGGCGGTTGGGGTTCCATCTGCGATAGCTGGGGATCTTTCCTCGGTGATAGTCAATTGGGCGTCGTAGGTACCAAAGGCGCCATCATCGTAGACCGCGGCGGCATCATCCGCAAGAAGGTCGGCGATGGTGAAGAGGAAATCTTGAGTGAGGGTGGTGACATGAGCATCGACCCCAAGGGCAACCTCGGCAAAGGCGCTCCCAGCAAGGATGAAACCATCCAACAGCACTTCATCCGAAGTGTCGAAGAGGACTTCACCCCCCTAGTCACCGGCGATGACGGCATAGCCGTCTGGAAAATCGTCTTCGGCATCCTAGAATCCGCCAAAACCGGCAAGGCTGTCGATATCGTCTAGTTTAGACTCGTTTATAAGGCTCGGGGCGCTTGATCCCCGAGCCTTTTTTATATGAGTTCCTAACTTGATGCAGGATATTTAACACGCAACGTCGTAGTTTTATTTACTGAGTAGCGATTTAACCGATGACATAAACACGAAATTAGAGGTGAATGAGAACATGAAAAGTGGATGGCCATATCGAATTGAGTTCTGGGGCAAGCGCAAGCAATTCCCTCTACACTGGGCAGCACTCAAAGGCAAGACACAAATGGTGGCAAAACTCGCGACCAACGGAGCGGATGTGAACGCCAGGTATTTGTATGGTGAGACCCCGCTTCACTTTGCAGCACGCGGGGGCAGCATCGAAACAGCTGCCTTCTTGATAGGTCGTGGGACCGAATTGAATGCACGTGACGACAGTGGTCGTATACCTTTGCATTCCGCCCAAGATTGGAGACAAGGCGCCATGGCCGCATTTCTTATTGAACACGGTGCGGACATTCACGCAAGGGCAAGCAATGGATGGACGCCGCTTCACTATGCGATAGGTGATACGAAGACAGTTACATTACTGATTGACCGGGGAGCCGATATCAACGCACCTGACAACGATGGAATGACATCTCTGCACTGGGCAATCTCTTGTGATGGACCGGAGACGCTAGCAGTACTCCTCGAACGGGGAGCGGATATACACGCAAGGGATAGAGAGGGGTGGACAGCTTTACACTGGACAGCCGAACAATATCGACTTGAAATGGCCTACATGCTCTTGGATCGCGGAGCAAACGTAAACGCACAGGCAGAGGATGGGCTAACGCCACTGCAAGTAGCTTTACGCTATGATGCCACCGACATCATTGATCTCTTCAAAGAACGTGGTGGAGAATGACAGAACTGGAACTTGATGCAGGATATTTGACATGCAACGTCGTAGTTTCATTTATTGAGTAGCGATTAGTTTAACCGGCGACATAAACACGAAATCTGAGGTGAACAAGAACATGAAAAGTGGTTGGCCATATTATATTGAGAGTTGGCGGAACCGCAAGCTATTCCCACTTCACCGGGCAGCCCTAAAGGGCATGACGAATGAGGTGGAAAAGCTTGCGATGAACGGAGCGGATGTGAATGCTAGGTATTTGTATGGTGAGACCCCGCTTCACTTCGCAGCACGCGGGGGTAACATCGAAGTTGCGGCTTTCTTGCTCGGCCGTGGGGCAGATGTGAACTCACATGACTACGACGGGGAAACCCCTTTGCATATTGCACCTGATTCGGGGCAAAGCAAAATGGCTGCGTTTCTAATTGAACATGGGTCAGACATTCATGCAAGGACAAATGATGGACAAACCCCACTTCATTACTCGTCAGGTGATACGAAAATATGTGAGTTACTGATTGACCGAGGGGCGGACATTAACGCACGGGACAACAAAGGAGAGACACCGATGCACAGAGCTGCCTGGGGGGATGACCCAGAGACAATCGCACTGCTCTTTAAACGGGGAGCGGATATTAACGCAAGGGATAATGAGGGAAATACACCCCATCATCTTGCGATAAACAGCGGAGCCGCTCTAGCAGTTGAGGTTTTCGAAACCCACGGGGGAGAATGACAGAACTGGATACAACCCCATTAGAACTGATCGAGCTAACGGAATGATGTATAGTCTTACTGATGATATTGATGTCAAGGGGGGCTACAGGGACCGTTTACTTGTCGGAACCACCCTTCCCTGCTCCGCGTACCTTACGCCTTCTGCTACAAAGGTCTTTAGGTTGGCGATGTAGCGGGCGGTGGGGTTGGGCCATTCCATGTAGCCGGAGGACGGGCAGAGGATGAAGCGATTGCCTTGGCCGGCGTCGATGGCTTCGTGGATCAGGTGGGTCATTCGCTCGTCAGAGGCAGTCATTAGGTCATGGGATTCAATACCGCCCTCTAGACCCATTCGGTTGCCTACTTGCGCAAACGCATCAGATAGGGTGATGTCCCCCATCGGTGGGGGCTCCATTGGGTTGAGGACATCAACACCCATCTCCATAAATCGGCTGAGAACGGGACCCATTTTGCCGTGGCAATGAACCCATACTCGTCCGCCGCCGTTATGGATGAGGTCACATAATGGCTTGTCGAAGGCATAGACGAAGTCATCAAAGTCTTTTATACCCATGAGAGGAGGGATGCATAACTCCGGACCAATCCAGGCGAAGACGGGCTTTAGCCCTGCCTCTAATGCGCACTTCACGTGGTCATAAAGGCGTTTGGCATAAACTTCAATGGCTTCACTGAGCAGATTGCGGCACTCCATGCTCCATAAGGCGAAGTTAATAGACCCCGCAGCACCCTGCAAGGCATACATGGCATGCGGAAGGCCATAATCCACAATCCCCCGCTCGCCAATCGATGCTTCGGCTGCTTCAAAAGGCTTGGTTGTGAAGGGAAAAGGCTCATAAGGAGCCGAGAGGAGTATCTTTATATCCTTAGGTTGTTTGAGCAATGGCTCGATATCATAGCTTGGTAGTCCAACAGTACTATCTTTCCTGGCGCATGTTAGTACACCCTGTGAGGTCTTCAATTCCGTCCTGACAATCACCCATTTATCCGACTCCGACGGTTCTTCCCAGCGCCTCCACAAGTCCCCACCATAAATCCCGCCATAGATATCAAAAGGCGAGTTGGCGCTTCCGATATGGTCAGCTAATTCCAACCCCAATTGATAGACCGGCTCATAGTCGGGATGAAGCATCGATTGACCCTTAACGAACCCCCAGAGCTTTACGGCAGGCCTATCAGGTATCTGCCCCCGGAATATCCTTGTCAGTCTTTCACGCGAGGTCATTGCCATGATTTAATAGTGCTCTAACTTGACTGGCGCTTTTCTTGCGGCGGACATGGGTAGAGCGGCATCTATCTCAAGTTCCCTATAAGCATCGGTGCCTGTAACGGGTGGTTCCTTGCCATCACGTACGGCCGTAGCGAAGGCAATCGTACCGCACTTAATCGACTGCTTGAATTCGGTTCGGGAGTTGCCATCTGGAGGAGCCCATACGATCTTTTGCGGCTCATCTCCCACACGCATTCGGAATTCACCGGAAAGGTCCTCGATCATGCCCATCGCCTTTGTGCCGATATATTCAATTCGCATGAGCGGCGCTTCCCAGGCAGTCTTGCAGGAACCAGTCAATGTGCCAATGCTTCCGTTTGTGAACTTGAGAGTGGCGGAACGGTCACGATCGAGTTCTCCTGGAGACATATAGGCTGTTAATTCATCTACATCCCCGTTGAACCATCGCATCAAGTCAATCACATGGCTCCAGCAGCAGAGGTGGGCAAATACATTAACCATAAGTGGGTCGCCAAACTCACCGGCAGTGATCGCTGCCTTCATAGCCTTGGCATGGCTAACGGTTCGATAATTAAAGCCGATACCAAAGAACTTGCCGCTCTTACGCCAGGTGTCCATAATCTGCTTGCCGGCAATCAGGTCACTTTCCTCTACGTTGAACTGACCTTTGGCGCCGGCAAGAGGCTTTTCGCAGTAGACATGCTTCCCTGCCCTCAACGCCTTCATTAGTGGTTCAGGCCGATAGACTTCATTAGTAACGACATCAACCACATCAATATTCAGAGACTCAAGCATCTTATCGATATTCGTAAAGTATGGAATGCCATATCGGTCGGCTAAGTTCTTAGCTTTCTCTTCGACCAAATCACAGGTGGCAACAAGTTCCACACCGTCCACTTCGGCATATGCAGGAGCATGGTCATTGCACCCAATTCCACCACAACCAACAATCGCAACTTTTAAAGCCATAACTCTATCCTTAAGAATTTTTCCAGTACCAGTATTTATTGTTAAAAATATATTATTATATTGTATAGTAAATGGATGCAAAATATAAATTATTAGAAGAAGAGAAATCGGATTTTGCTCATAAACTGAATAATAGCGACAAAAATAATCCGCGTCGTTTAATTCGTTATTTAGAGATTGCT
>JBAXQP010000133.1 GCA_037131655.1 bacterium
ACTGGCACTACAATTTCTGGCTCAGGGGCAGCTACCGCTTCTTCGATAGGAGCTTCTTCAGGGGCTACAGCTATTACTTCTGGTTCCGATTCAGACTCAACCACTAAAGGTGCGGGTGCAGATTTCACCTCTACCCCTAGCCGTTCTTGAGTTGCTTTGCTGGGCGGAGAGCCTGTGAGGATATGATTACAATCTTCTGTCGTCTCCGTTGCGACGGGAAGGAGTATCTGTTGTAAATTAGTATCAAGAGCACGAATTTGCGGGCTGAATTTGCCGAGTTGTTCAGCTATTTCTGTAGCAGTGCTTTTCATATCTGCTTCAGGACGACCACTGCGGGCTTTCTCACACACCAGATCAAAAGCTCGCAAACGCAAGTCTTTGACTGCCGTTTCGAATGCTCGAACTTTGAGGAATTCCAACTTTTGTATGGTCGTCTTCCCGTCAACAGCCGCAACCAGTTCCCATGCGACGGCACTGACCGCCTGAGCCTCCTTGGCCTTGCATTCTTTCCATATTGCGTATTCCGATAACACCGCGCAGATATTCTTCACAAGAGGCTTCTGAGGCTCTAAAAGCCCCTTGGACAATGCCTCATAAGTCTGCGCTAGCGCCGGCATACTTAATAGCTGTTCGACACGTTCAGTTTTCATTCTCTTTTTTCAAAAATCAACCGCCGATAATCACCGTCAATGCTCCGGTTACTATCTGCCCTCCATGACCACTCGGATCAAACTGTCGAGCTGCAGGTTTTCCCCCTATCATAACTGTCATCGACCCCTTAAGGATAGTCCCCGGAGGGCCTACGCATGTCACCATATCCCCCATAACGGCTGCCGGAGAACCTAAGATTATCACATTCACCACACCAGGCCCGATTATCGGCCCCCCCACATGTGGCACTGGAGGAGTACCAGGGGTCGCCGCCGGACACGTATGCATATCCACCAATATTCTTGCTGCTGGAGGCATATTCTAGCTCCTTCTTAGTTAATGTTGACAATTAATCCTTTAATGGTCGCAATCCCATCGGCGTTCATGTCGACGACAGCGCCCTTAAGCGTCAAAAAAGCACTTGCTTCGATATTAATTATCAACGACTTAATGTCAATTTGCGTACTGGATTGAATTGTGATCTTGCCTTGCATGGCATCGAATTCGGCTTTATCCCCTGCCGAATCTGTAACTGTCATCTTATTGGCCGTATCATCCATCTCCACCTTATGGCCGCCGGTACTCTTAACGGTTATCTTTTTCCCAGTATCATCCATATCGACCTTATGGCCACCATCTGTCGTCATGGCTAACTTCTTGCCCGAACCATCATCCATCAATATCTTATGTCCGCCAGCAGTGGTAAGCGTGAACTTTGTACTGCCTTGTGTATCGTCAAAGTCCATCTTGTGACCCGCCCTTGTATAAAGGACTCGACGGTCAACCGTGCCTCCCGAACCTAGCACCGCTTCTTCCGGCAACTTGTCACTTCCATTCCATATCGCGCCAATCACATACGGGCGGTGAATATCACCATGTTCAAATGCCACCAAAACCTCATCATTTATTTCCGGTAAAATATAAAATCCTCTTCCCGGTCCAGCCATTGGCATCACTACTCGTGCCCAATTGCTCTCATGGTCCTCGGTCAGCATGGGGATCTTGACTTTCACACGGCCCATTTTGTCAGGATCATCATTATTAGTAACGATTCCAACGAAAACTCCAGGATTAGAAGAGCTTCCGGTACGGCCTTGCGCCGCCGGACCAACCCCTAATGCTTCGGCAAGAGAGTGATGGGTGCGGCCGCTAACAACGAAACTGGTAGTAAATCCTTCCTGAGGTGACCAGATGTGAGTGACCGAGGTTACGGAATAGGTTCCGTTATAAGTTGATCCAATATTATTTATCGTAATCTGTGAACCCGGCTTCATATCAGGCATTCCATCACATAAGCCTTCACACTCAATATTCGTACTTGCAAGTTCTTCGAGCACACCCTGTGCCATCTTTTGAGCCTCATCCTGGGAATGGACGGGGCGGTTAGAGATGACAACCTCAGTGTCACTCCCAAATGCCTGCTTAGCCTTGCCGGAAAATTTTGAAGGTACAATATTTGATCGTGTTGCTGTACCGACAATCTGCTTTTTTTGAGCCGGATCCCAACCATGAACTGTTACTTTGTCAACATCTTGATGGAGGTTGCGTGTTACATGCAAACTACGCAAATTGGTCCCATAGGTTACAGTAATCCCCCCGCCAGCAGTTGTCGACTTTTTGAAACAAAGTTTATCCTCATGGACATAGACGTTAAAATCAATTCGCCTCGCCCGTTCAGTCAGAAATTCCCAATCGGTTTGGTTGTTCTGAAAGACATATTTATTAACCGTTGGAGTGGAGTCTATTTCAGTAGATAATCCTTGTCTCCCAGCAACTTTTCGCACCAAATCCGCATCTGAAACATTCAGATACGACTCCGAATGCCTCCCCCGATGCAAGCGATGAGCCTTGCTATATCCCTGAAGGACATATGAAGGCGGACCAAAGCTGGTCATATCCATTTCGACCATGGTGATTTCACCGGTAAGCATACTGGTTAATGTCCCACCACCGTCCGCCATCGAAATCTCGGCTTTTTTACCCAATCCAAATCTGGCATCCTCCAGCCACTTGAACTCAACATCCTGAACGCGTATGGTGAACATTTCCGGTACTTGGTTGCTGAGATCAATACTGACCTCCAAAAGATCACCCATAAACTCAGGCGGCGCTTGACTACCATCAAATTTTATGTTACATAACGCTATAAATGACGCTGTTTCAGGCATAATTATTCTCCTATAACTCGAATGACGCTATGCGTCTAACGGGGCGGGATTATCAAGACATCCCCTTCACGCAAAGCGAGTGGGTCACTGAGCTTATTCACTTCGGCAATCGGTCGCCATTGGGTCGCATCGCCGTATTCTTCATAAGCAATCTGAGCCAAAGTATCAGTTGAACCAACCACTCTGGTTGTTGCTCCGGGAATGGCATGAGACGTTGGGTTCTGTTTGAGCCCTTCCTGTTCAACTTGCTGGAAGGTGATATCCAATGTCGCCCTTACCGGCGTTCCCTCAGGCAAAAACATAGTGAACTTCTGTGTAATGCTGCTGATTACGCATTTGAATTTCCATACATTATTGCCCCAGCCGAAAATCACAATCGGTGGACGCCCTTGTTTGGTGCTGGCGTTCTTGGTGCCCGTATCGATTTTCATCAATTCCCAAATCTTTTCGGTATGCTCTCGCACATCGGTCCGCTTTTCGCAAGTATCAAAGAAAAGCTGAACTTGCAAAGTGGTCGCACGACCACCAGTGAACTCAGCCTTGGGAAATTGCCGACCTTTTAGAGGTTCGTTCTTCCACTCGTTTTGGCGAGTGAACGAATACTCAGTTGGGTTAAATAGGCACGTAACCCGTTTGCCGTTCTTACTGCTCTTACTATCTTCGATTTGGATGTAACATTTTTCTAAAGCCATTTGGTCATCCCTACCTTTTTATGTCTCAATCATCACTGTGGCTAACAAATCCGCCGCCAAGTCTTTCTTTCTCGCGGGAGATACGACGGCGCAGAACACCATAAACTTGTCGAGCAAGTTCATCAACTTGCTGTGGAGCCAGTCCCTGTTCCCCTGGACCCGATGCTTGTGTTGTCCTGGAAGAACCTTCAGTATGTGCTGCCGGACCGGAAGGTGATTCAACTCCTCCACCTCCCGATTGCGCTGTTTGTATTCGAAGTCCACTCGGCGATCCACTTGGCGTTCCACCTGCAACTCCCGGAGTAAATGTAGCCTTATTCGGCATCGCCCACATCGGTTGGGTGTACTTATAATACGGAGGTAACAGACCGGGTGGAACCCAGTATGAGAAGGGTGAGAATTTTTCAGGCGGTTTAGGAGCAAGCCGTGGAATGAACTGATCCATCGGCATACTCAATCCTGCCTGTGGTGGAGCTGAAATGCCGGACGGCCCTCTGGATAATAAGCTCCCGATGGGTCTTTCGTATCCAGAACCGATCGATCTGCCAGGAAATATTGATTGGGCTATCGAACCGAGATTCCCAGGTTCACCTATTGAAAAGGCTTCACCTAACGGTGTAAGGTTTGGCGGCTGTACAAAAAATGGCGAATACGGCTGCTGGAAGGATCGCTGAGTACTAAGTGGATGCGTCGAGGTTGGGCTAGATGGAAAGATCATTTGATCGCGGAATGGCGCAAGCACTGATGGCAATCCAATCCCAGGCCTTAAATAGCTCGGCGCATCGGGCACATTCCACCCTGCATGTTGAAGCATTATCTCATCGGCTAAATCACGGCTGATTGGCAGATTGACCGCACTTGGTCCAATATCTGTTGTTGGTAATGCCGGATAAGCCATGCTCACCGGTGTTGGCCAAGCCCCCATAATATTCCGTAGACCAAAAGAATCAAGCGATGAAAGCCCTCCACCCATCCTGGGCAGATTCGTTTGTCCAGTAACCCCATATTCTCGCGATAACGCTTGCGATGGTCTCAGCGGTGAACCTATAAGACTTATTTGATCCGTCCCATACCCCTCTCTAAATCCAGGCGGAATGGTCGGCATCATTGGAGCATCGCCTAACATGGGCATCCCTGCAGTGGGAACTCGTGATGAACCTCCTCCGAATAGCGTTTCCATCACCGGCAGCGCAAGTGACGATAAAAGTGGTGAGACACCCCCCGGCCCACGGGATGAAATTGATGATCCCATGCCTAAAAATGGCGCTGGGGGTGGAAGAGGAGTATCGGAACTAATCGGCATCACTTCGCGTGCTAAATCCGTCACTGCGCTCGGTCCACGGGTTGAAATCATTGGAGCAGGTTGATGAAATGGAGCAACTGCCCCCAATCCCGGATCGTTCGTAAGCATAGGAGCAATCTGGAACGACTGACCGAATAAATTCATCGGCTTAGGAAGTGATATTGCTGTCATATCAGGCCCGCCAAATGCCGTTCCGCCAACCGCGCTGAGCTGATCAAGGGCACTCGAAGGAACACCCCCAGCTTCCGGCGGCAGCATCGTGCGTGCAGCTACCTCCTGAGAAAGCGCCGGTGGGGTTGGCGTGAAAGTTGCTTTTTGTGAAAGGGCGAATGCCACATCATTGGGCACTATCACAGGAGCTGCCGCAGCAGCAAATGGCCGGATTGGCCCACCTGGCCCACCTAGTCCACCTATTCCACTTGGCCCACCTGGTTCAGCAGAAGAAGGCATCGCCATCGGCACACCCGATGGGTAAGCGCGATCCATTAACGAACGCTGTAATGAAGGAGCAACCGGTACATTAATGGCTCCCTGTGAAAGCTCCCATGGTGGAAGCGCCGGATAAGCAAATAGCGCACCCTTTGGAAGGGTCTCCTGCATCTTGAGCATCGCCGCCTCATCAAGCGGCTTAGCCAACTTAAACATAGGCAGAAGTGACATCATAGGAGGATTTAATCCACCCTCTAATGTAGGCCCAACCTTTGGCGGCAAAATCGTAACTTGACCCAACCTTGCCAGCATATCCATCGATTCGGTCGGTAATCGCTTAGGCAATCCTGGCGGTTGAATAGCAGTACTAATTTCCGAGCCACCAGTTGCTGGAATGAAAAGTGTTGGCTGTCCCCCGACAGCAGAAACCGGGGTAGTAGGTCCCGTGAGATAGTTCATTGCAGCAGGCGCCCAAGGACTTGCCCCCATTAATGAATGAGTTGATAGTCCTCCAGCTAATGAATGAGTTGCTAGTCCTCCAACCTGTGCGGTGGCCGTTATCCCCCCGCCGGCAGGCATTGCAGTTGCGCTTGCTCCCGCTGCCATCGTTGCCACCGCTAAAGCCGCCAAAGCAGTTTTGCGCATTAATGGGCTTACTCTTCGCCTTCTTGGTGTTGCAGGCTCTTCGGTTTCATCTGCAATAGTTTTCGGGGTGACGTCATCACGTTTGGGACTGCGTGATACTACCGCAACATTTTCAGGATGTGCTCCATTTGCAATCTGGGCAGAAAATAACGCTGCAGGGTGCATTTGAACTGCAGGAGTGGATAAAGGCCGCGCATTAGCCACCAATGGCTGCATCTTCTCTATCACTTTAGTAACATACTTTATTTCGGTTTGTGTCTGGGGAGCCCAGTAGCTATAAGCGCCCTCAACCGGAACTTCCGGAGCAGTCGGCGCAAAAAAGGACATATTCGGCAATCCAACGTCCCAATAACCTTCAACTACTTTGAAAGGAGCCATTGTTTCAGGTGAAATCAATCCCATTCGTGTAATCGACCAAGAATACCTACTCTCGGCAATCACCCTACGACAGGTATTCAACACGCCTGCGCAAACTGACTGGCAAAATGCCTGTGTCCCTGCCATATTTGGCGCTTGCATGTACTTATCAAAGTGAATTACCCCATCCTCGTCAAAGCTCTGGGTATCTACAACTGACCCTAGAATTAGCTCACCATTAAGCATCTTTACAAGAGAACTACGGTAGCCGACGGCATTGCCGTAAGGGGTATATAAAATGCTCATGAGCGGCTGGTCAGGAAATTCAGGCGTCATCACATAGAGCGCATTTTCCTGTTCTTGAACCTTTGGCTCGCCCTCAACCTGTGGTCGATAGGCGACCGATAACGCCTCTACTCTTGACTCGTTATCAGCCTTATAGAGCAAGCTTATCAGCCTTACTCCATCCTCTCGCATCTTAATCGAACATTCAAACCGGGATTGGGTTTTCTTCTTGCGTGCCATATTTAGCCACTCCCCGCCGTCTTACTTCACGTCTATAATGCCTTCATGCGCCAATTCCAATGTCTCGACCGCCAAAGTTCCGGTGTTGGCAGTCAAATCGGGACCGACCCATTTGACAGGAAAGGCATGAAGGAACGACCATTCCTGAACCACATTTCCTTCCGAATCAAGCAGTTGAATGCCCACATTACGGCGCTTGAAATTGCCGTTTAGAACCTCCATGTACCATTTATAAAGGTCCGTATCAGTGGTCATGCCGCGTTTGAGAATGATGTTGGAATAACGAACGCGACCAGGGAATTTATGAACTACCCCGCCGCCTTCCGCATATTCTTCCGCCTGCATCTCAATGGAAAGTCCACTGCAATCGTGAAAATAGGCAACAGAAAGTGTGCCCCCCTCACTTGCGCCA
Organism: bacterium; assembly: GCA_037131655.1. NCBI lineage: Bacteria > bacterium. Next base: position 7,183 of record JBAXQP010000133.1, read on the forward strand.
ATCTGCACCTTCCAAAGGGCATTCGCAACCGCTCGCTTATCATTTCTTGCATTACTAGCTGGCATCTAAATCTCCTCCTAAGGTTGCCTGAATGGGGCAACCCTGTTGCGGTGCTTTTTCGCATCCGCGCGCATCAGGTCATAGACCCGATCCGTCAGCTTATGAACATTAACCGAAGCCAGGCTTGGAGCTACCACCGGCGTACTTTGTATTGACTGCACAGCCGATTCAGTACTCGAC
>JBAXQP010000134.1 GCA_037131655.1 bacterium
ATTTGATTCTCTTCTTTATTTTACCTCAGTGGACTGCCAACGCTTGGTTTCCTTTCTACTTCACTGTTCGGATGGGCACGTAGCCGCTTTCGGCTACCAACCGTTGGCCGTCATCGCTCAACAGCCAGTCTCTCAACTTCGCCGCTGGGCTATTGGGATTGAGGCTTTTGAGGGTGACTACGTAGACTTCGGCGGTCAGGGGATACTTGCGATTGGCAATGGTTTCACGGGTAGGCATGACCCCATTAATCGCCACAAGCTCATTGTTGGGGCTGGGGGACATGATTTCCTCATAGTAGAAGACCGAGTACGCGATAGCATTCGTCGTTTTTGAAACCCGCTCGACAGGGGCTGTCATGGTAATAAGCATCCGATCTTCTTTAGCGGTGATCGTTTCTCCTTTCATGACGAGCTTCTCCATCAATTCTTGGCTTCCGGAGTTGCGCTCGCGGATGAAGGCCAGAATCTCTTTATCCGTGCCTCCAATCGCTTTCCAATTATTCGTTCTTCCGGTGTAAATGTCCCGAACTTGATTTAGTGTCAAGCTCTTAACAGGATTAGCGGTATTCACGATAAAAATGAACGCATCAAGCGCGACAGGACGAACATCATACGTCTCCCCTTTCTTTTTAGCCTCCGCCAATTCATCATCAGAAGGCGCCCGTGCGACAACGATCAATCCTGCGGGGTGGTTCAGGGGATTGAACTCGAATACACGTACACTTGCAGCTGTCTCGTTGAGCAAATTCAAATAAGCATCATGAGTTCCCCGGGTTCTTCTTGCGAAAGTAGCTTTGTTATATGCTTCAGTTTTGGCAGGATCGGTATCGATGGGAACGACAACGACGCTCGATTCAGCCCAGTGACTACCTAGCGACCGCTTTAATTCTCCTTTTAATCCAACCACACGGCAGGCCAAAAGTTCGATAAGGTGCCGATTGGAAGTTGAGCCATCGACCACCGGATAGTTTTCAGCCGTAATTCCTGGGATAGGGGGCAATACAGCCGATGGTTTTGAGCTTGTTGCGGAGCTAGCAGAGCGATTCGACGAGCAAGCGCTGAAAAATGTGATAGCGCTAATAGCTATTGCTGCAAAGACGATGATACGCAATTTCATGGCAGACCTCCGAAATAGTAATATTTTATAATTCAACACCAACTATTTAAAATCCTTCTTTACCGAAGATAAATCAACCGACTTGCAACCGGACGCCTGCAAGTGCTACTCTTTTTATACTATGAAAGAAACAGAACTTGCGGAACGGATGCTTGAGGCGGCGCGTCGTGGGGGCGCGGATGAGGCGGATGTATTCATTCAATCGAATACCAAGTTTTCGGTGGATGTGCGTCAAGGTGAAATCGAGAAGTTGACCCAGGCCAACAGCAAAGGTCTTGGGCTGCGGGTGTTTAAGGCGAACCGATTGGGTTTTGCCTGCACCACCGATTTTTCCGAAAGCGCATTAAATGGCATCGTCGAGCGGGCGCTTAGTTTGGCGGAGATCACTTCTGCTGACCCCGCAAACGGTTTGCCTGATCCTAAACCGATCCCTAATGTCGATTTAGACCTTTTCGACCCTGAAATCGAGAACACCCCGGCTGAAAAGAAGATTGAACTCGCAAAACGAGCCGAAGCGGCGATGTTTGCGACTGACAAACGAATTATCAATAGCGAAGGCGCCAGTTGCTCGACTGGGATTACACGTGTGCGATTATTGAACTCGAAAGGAGTCAATACTCAGTTCGAGACCTCGGATTGCGTGCTGGTGTGTGTGCCTATCTCAGCTGAAGGCGAAGAGATGCAGATGGCTTTCGATTATGCCGCTGGTCGTTTCTTAAGTGATTTAGGCGAACCGGAGAAGGTTGGGCGAAAAGCGGCAGAAACTGCCATCCGAAAGCTCGGGGCGCGAAAAATGCCCACTCAGCAGGTTCCGATTGTGTTGGAAAGACGCATTGCCGCCTCTTTCATCGGTGGTATCTGCGGAGCCGTTGATGGGGATGCGGTCTATCGCCAGATGTCTTTCTTGCGGGACAAAAAAGACGCCAAAATTGCGACCGATAAGCTGAATGTGGTTGATGACGGCACAAAACCGCGAGCGCTTGGCTCTGCTCCCTGCGATGATGAAGGCATGCCCAAACAGCGTATACCGATCATCGAAGCCGGTGTTCTGATGAATTTTCTCTACGACACTCGAACCGCCCGCAAAGTCGGCGTCGCCTCAACAGGCAGCGCTTCGCGAGGTTATGATTCGATTCCGCATACCTCCCCCTCTAACTTTTATGTCGAGCCAGGCGCCCAAACCCCTGAAGAGCTTATTGCGCAAGTTCAAAATGGCTTTTATGTAATGGAGATTATGGGCGGCGGGGTGAATTCAGTCACCGGCGAATTCTCTGTCGGTGCGGCTGGCATGTGGATTGAAAACGGCAAGTTAGCCTATGCCGTCGACGAAGTCACCGTCGCGGGCAAGATGCTTGATATCTTGAACGATATTGAAGGCATCGGCAGTGATCTAATCTTCGAAGGCTCCACCGCCTCACCGACATTACTAATCAGCAAAATGATGGTGAGCGGGCTGTAGGTTCTGATTCTAAGTAGTTAAGCAGGGCGACCCGTTGGGCCGCCCTGCTTTGGTTTGTGCTTAAACGAAAGACATTCTACCGTTGCGCCGGCATCTCATCGGCTCTGGATTCTCTTGTCTGATGTAGGGGCAGGGCTTGCCCTGCCCTCCGGAGGGCGTAGCAAGCTACGCCCCTACAAAAGATACCTTGTGTCCCTGAATAGGTCTCAGGGACGTATCGATGGGCGGTCAGGATTTGCATTCAGTAAGCTTTTGAGAGGTTGACCGCAATTTATTTTAGCCATGCTCAAACTACGACCCTCATCCCCACCTTCTCCATGAGCTATGAACTTAATTGACAAGATAGCTTTATTTGCACAGGGAGAAGGAGCAAGTGATCCTTATTGAAAAGCCCAAGAAGGTATCATGGATACGAATGGAAATCATGTCTAGGAGTATTGGATGAATAGTCGAGAACGAATTTTTGCGGCTTGGAATGGGGTTGAGGCGGATCGGGTGCCGCTGACTACCTGGTGCTTCGGATTGCCCGCGCAGGATAAGTTGAAGTGGGGGGATCGGGACTATTGGTATAGTTTACGAATGGAGCATATTCATACCCTCCCGCAGCAGTGGACCCTTGAAGATGATTGCCGCCGCGTATTGGCTTGGCGAGAGCTTGGTATCGATGATATTCTCGATGTTTCCGTTCCTTGGAGCATTCATTCAGCAGTTACTTGGGAAGATAATCGAGTCCCTGCCGGTACAATGGATCCGAAGTATCCGGTTCAATTTCGCGATTATCAAACACCGTGCGGGCCAATTCGCCATGCGATCCGCGAAACGGGCGAAGATACTGGTGCGGGATGGGTTACTCAGCCAAATCAAGTGCCTCTTATCGAAGATTATAATATTCCACGCGCGGTCAAACATGCCGTGGCGGGGCCTGAAGATGTGCCGCCGATGTCTTATCTCTATTGCCCTCCGAACGATGAAGCCAAGAATTGGTTCAAAGCTCGAATGGAACAGGTGAAGGCGTTTGCCGACAAAGAAAATGTGGCAGTTCAAGCATGGGCTGGATTTGGGATGGATGCGGTGGTTTGGTTTGCCGGAACTGAAGGGGCTATCCTTTTGGCGATGGATGAGCCTGAAGCTTTTGGTGAGTTAATCGGCATTATCACAAAGACAGATTTAGCCCGCATCGAGCTGGCCGCCTCAACTCCCGGAGTCGATATGGTGGTGGCGCGTGGTTGGTACTCATCGACTGACCTGTGGTCGCCTGCGCTCTTCGATAAATTTGTTTATCCCTATATCAAATCCTGCGCCGAAATGGCTCACAGGTATGGCAAGAAGTTCGGCTACACTATGACTACAGGGGTCGAAAAGCTCGGGCTGCGTTTGGCGGATGCGGGAGTAGATGTGCTCTACTTTGTCGATCCCGTTCAGGATGGCCTATCGGTCGAGGCTGCAAGAGATTTATTAGGCGGCAAAATGACATTGGTGGGCGGAATGAACTCCGTCTCACTTCATTCCGGTACCCCTGAACAAATTCGCAACGAAGTAAGGCACGCGATGGATGTTCTCGGGCCGACTAACCGGTTTATTCTTCACCCTGTCGATGCCATCTTTCCCGACACGCCCTGGAGCGGTATAGAAGCAATGATTGAAGCTTGGAAGGAATATCATTAGGGGTTAATAATATGGCTATAAAGGCTAGACTAGTTCCAAAAGTAGGTGTGGGCGCACTCTCCAGCCCGTTAGAAGTTGGCGCCGGTCGAGCTCCTGCTGCTGCGGCAGCATTAGAGGAGCTTCTGCAAAAGCTCGGCTGCGATGTCATTCAATGCGGCTCTATCGATACGCCTGAAAAGGCAACTGCGGCAGGTTTGAAGATGGCGGAAGGGCATGTGGATGCGATCGCCCTCGCGCCGGCATGTTGGTTTGAAGACTATTTAGTCTTGGATCTCTTGGAAGAATGCGACCGGCCAATCCTATTTTGGCCCCAGCCGGGAATGGAAACAGGCGCGCTTTGCGGAACCCAACAGTTTACAGCTTTCATGAAGCAGCTTGAGAAGCCCTATACCGCAGTTTTCGGGACTATTAGCGAAGAAAAATGCGCCAATTCGGCGATGAGTTACCTTCGTGCAGCAGCTTTAAAAAGCCGAATGCGCCGCGCTCGAATAGGCGCTGCCGGCCAGCGAATTCCCGGCATGACCCATACTTCAGCGAATGAATTCATGCTCAAAAAGATCATAGGCCCCCGAGTTGTACCGTTGGATTTGCCTTTGCTGTTAAAACGGGCTAATGAGATGCTGGAAGATGAAGCGAAAAATCTTTGGCAAGAGATGGTCAGCAAAGCCGGTTCATGCAAGGTCAAGGAAGCCGAAGGTATCGACTCCATGCGCGTTTATGCTGCAATCAGGGAGCTATTTGAGGAGCACAAACTCGATGCGGCATCCATCGGCTGCTATCCGCATCTAATGGGCCGTGTCTGCCTCGCCGCTTCCCTTTTGGCCGATGAGGGCTTCCCGCTTGCGTGTGAGGGGGATATCAACGGGGCGGTTGCTCAGTACATGCTTACCCTTTTAAGTTCGCAGCCAACTCATAATACTGACTGGCTCGACCCGATGGAGGACGGAACGGTTATCTTCACCCACTGTGGTTCAGGTTCGTTCAGTCTTGCTCATAAGCAATCCGAAATAGCCCTGAACTCGGTTCGGTTGATGGGTCAGGGGGTTTGCGCTTTATTCCCCGCAAAGCCGGGACATGTGACTTTGATCGGTTTTGTGCCATCCCTCGCAGGCTACCAATGCGCCCTCTTAGAGGGTGAAGCGCTGCCCTCAGAATTGGTCTTCCCCGGCAATCCGCTACGAGTTCGTTTCAATAAGCCAACCCCGGATATCATCAATTGGATCCACGAAGAAGGCATCGGCCACCACTGGATGATCGCCTACGGAAGCTACGGCGAAGAAATCCGTAACTGGTCTAAAATGGTTGGTCCTGGCTTTAGATTGTTGGAAATATAAGAGAGAAAAGCTTTTTGAGGCAATGGGTAGCGGAAGAGCAAGCTTACTGGAATGCTCACCGACAAAACAATGCGGCTCCACAAGCGGGTTTTCTGCTTATCTTAAGAACTCAAAGCTGCCTGGGCGATAATTTAAAGCCTGAACGCAGATAAGTCTGGGAGCAAACGCTAGTTGTAGCCCTATTGGTGTGTCATAATCCCGGTCATGTATGGCACTTATATGAATGTCGCGACCGTCACGATTGGAACGATTATCGGAGTGACGGTTGGTAAAAGGCTGAAGCCTCATTATAAAGAACTCACAATGCACGCTTTGGGGCTGGCAACTTTGGCGATGGGCGCACAGATGTTTATGGCCGCCCCGAACGCAATCATCGGGATCGTATCAATCGTCAGCGTAATCGTCGGCGGCTTGATTGGCGAGCTGATTGGGATTGAAAAAGGGCTGAATGCCATAGGCGAGTATGCCCAAAAACGATTGCCAAACGGTGACGGCAGTCACTTTCAACAAGCTTTTGTGACCACAAGCATAGTATTCTGCGTTGGCCCGATGACGATTATTGGGTGCTTACAAGACGGATTAGGTCAGGGGTTCCAACTTCTGGCGCTTAAAAGTATTTTAGACCTCTTTTCATCCACTTTCTTCGCTGCGGCCTTTGGATGGGGTGTATTACTCTCTGCCGGTACGGTTTTAGTGGCTCAGGGATCGCTGACCATCGCTGCCGGCACATTAAGCGGAATGGCCAAAACCGACCCCACAATGCTGGCGATGACCGCCGCTGGGGGCATTATTTTATTAGGCATCGGCTTTCGTCTTTTGGAAATGAAAAATATCCGTGTCTCGAATCTAATCCCAGGTCTAGCGCTCGCTCCGTTAATCATTTGGTTCTTAATCAATCAGGGTTGGTACAACTACCTTGTTTCGATAGTGAACAAGTAAACGTTAACGACGGGTCTTCTCCCAATAGAAGTGTCCGCTTAATAAGCTGCATTAATATTCCCTCTAAATCCACTTAACTGTTACACCTGAAGAAGAGGGGGAAAGTGCGAGGAATTGTTCGGCTCCGGCTTTTTGGAGGGCGTCTTTGGTAGTTTGGGGATCAAGAGTGAGGACGATAATCGTTCCGCCGCCACCGGCTCCAGCGAGTTTGGCGCCTATTGCTCCGCCTTCTAATGCTGCTTTGATGAGGCATTCGTTTGATTCACCGCTTCCGCCTAATTCGCGGACGATTGCGTGATTTTCATTCATCAGTTCGCCCACGGTTTGCCAATCTTTTGAAAGCAGCGCCCCTTTTCCAACGCGGGCTAGTTCCGCAATCCGCTCCATGCTTTTAACAACTAATGGTTCACCTTCTTCCCATCTCAGGCGAACGCTCTTGTGCATTTTGCCGGAATGGCGTGAAACTCCAGTGTGAGCTAGCAGCATCGGAAGCTCGTTGACGTGCTTTGAAAGGCTTTCGACGGTTGCAAAAGGTTCCGTTCCGGGTTTATGTTGAAGTTTTTCTTTGCCTCTGAAGTCCATATAGTTGAGGCCGCCCAAGGAAGTCATGTATTGGTCTTGATAGCCGCAAATAATGCCCATGCGGTGGAATTCGCATTCTCCGACCATCTCAGCAAGCTGCCAGTTGTTCCATTCGACATTGGAATAGGATAGAATGGCCGCCATGATTGCGGTGAGAATAGCGGTCGATCCGGCTAGCCCTGCTTGCATCGGCACATCCGTCTCGGCAGTCAGCTTGAAACAACATCGCATGGGGAATTCAATGGCAACTTTGGAAGTTTGTCCAGTCTTGTGAAAATCAACGAGATAACTAAAAGCTGCTCGAGCTACATC
>JBAXQP010000135.1 GCA_037131655.1 bacterium
TTTTATACACCGTGTATCGGCTGAAGGCCGAGCCGACGATTTTGTCAACTGGGTCCACCTCCTCAACGAAGCCATATTCGCTCGAACTGATGCATTGCTCGATAAGTGGACTAAGGGCAAGCCCTGGGATAAGAAGTCGTTTAAGGACGGCATTATCCTCCATGCCCACGACTGGCTCGCTGAGTTTGCTGCTACCCCCCTAAAGCACAAATACAAACTGCCGCTTATTGCGACCATTCACGCTACCGAACATGGCCGCAATAATGGCATTGGTACAGATATTCAACGTTATATCAACAGCATCGAATGGAAGCTTGCTCACGAAGCTTGGCGCATCATTGCCTGCAGTGAATACATGCGAGGCGAGATTTCGAACACTTTATCCGCAAATTTGGATAAGATCGATGTCATCTACAACGGTGTAGAGGCAGCTAAATTCAATTTCGAGTTCTCGGAAGAAGAACGTCAGGCATATCGCGCTAAGTTTGCTGCTCCGGATGAGAAGTTGGTTTTCTACGTTGGCCGTTTTGTTAGAGAGAAGGGTATTCACATTCTTCTCGATGCCGTTCCACGAGTGATGGCAGCTTATCCGAAAGTCAAATTCATCATTGTTGGCGGGGGTTGGCGAGAGCACTTTGTGAACTATACTCGCTTCCTCGGCGTTAATCGCTCGGTTTTTTTTGCCGGTTTCGTTCCCGATGATGAGTTGCTTAAGCTCTATCGAGTCATCGATGTCGCCACATTCCCTAGCTTGTACGAGCCATTCGGAATTGTTGCGCTTGAGGCTATGGCAGCGCATGTGCCGACTGTTGTTTCCGATGCCGGCGGTCTTAAAGAAATCGTTCAACATGAAGTAAGCGGTACCGTCACCTGGTTGAACAACAGCGACAGTCTGGCATGGGGAATCTTGAATGTATTAAAGAACCCTAAGCAAGCCAAAGAAATGGCCGACAAAGCCTATGACCGTGCGATAAAGGTATTCAATTGGGATCTGATTTCCAAGCAGACCATCGGCACTTACAAACGCGTTTGGGAAGAATACGGCAAGTCGGGTTGGTGAAGACAAAATGCAGGAGGTGGCCCATCAGTCGCCTTCGAACCGAACCGTTAGCTCTCGATTAAGCATTCCTTGGATAGGCAAGGTTGCTTTGCTCTTCATGACGGCCACGCTTTTGCCCTACCTCATCGGATGGTCAATCGCCGGCAAAAGCTACTACACCGGTTTCCACTATAATGCCGATGATTTCTGCGTCTATACCGCTTGGATGACCCAAGCAAAACAAGGCCATTTCTTCTTCGATAACCGCTTTACCACCGACCCACAGCCAAGACAAACGGTTCACTTATTCTTTTGGGCATTAGGTACTATCGAACGTTTTACAAACCTGCCACCCCAGATAATATTACACTTGGCGAGATTTATTTTCGGCATATTGATGATATGGGCCTTCTACCGCCTTTCACAACGTCTATTGACTAATGAAGAAAGCCGACGATGGGCGGTATTATTGGCTTTACTCTCGTCGGGTTTAGGTTGGACTGCCTGGCAGACCTACGGCTGGATCGCTCCAGCCGATGCGTGGCAGCCAGAGCTTATGACCTTTACAAGCCTTTACTTCAACCCCCTATTCGCAGTTGCCGGTTGGCTTATTCTGGAGGTCTGGCTTGCGGTTCTCGATGCCGAAAAAAGCTGGAAAGCCGTCCCACGCGGCGCCTTATTTGCTTTGCTTCTGGCGAACATCCACACTTATGATATTGTTACCATCGCTGCTGTCGGAGTGGGGTTTGTTATTCTAAAGGCCGTAATGCGGCAATTAGATTGGCGATGGCTCCTGCGGGTCGGTGTGATTGCATTAGGGGCTATTCCGCCGCTGTTATGGCTTCTACACGTCCACAGCGTCGATGCCGTCTTCCGCTCCAGAGCTGCCACCCAAACGTTCTCAGAGCCTCTCTGGAAATATCTAATGGGCTTTGGGCTACTTATCCCGTTAGCGCTTGCCGGCATGTACTATGCGCTGCGAAAACGGGATGCCTTTACGGACAATGCCCGCGCCCTTCTCCCCGCATGGGCGGTAATCGGTTTTGCTATCCCCTATCTTCCAGTGCTATTCCAACGTAAGCTTTGGATGGGTGAACAATGGCCTCTCGTGTTACTAGCTGCGGGTTTCCTATGGCTTCTCTTGTCCCGTTTGCCCTCACCTCGCCGATTGGCACTGTTTGGATTAGTTCTTCTTGTGCTCATTCCGACAAATATAAAGTGGGTTCAGCGCGATTTTGATCTTCTATTGGCAAATAAATCCAACACCACAATGCATTGGCCTTATCTTGACCCCGATTTATGGGATGTAATCCAATGGTTTGGTAAGAATACCCAACCGGATGAAGGAGTCGTAGCAATGCCCAATTTGGCCTGCTACATCTCTGCGTTCGCCGGCAATCGCACTTATGTAAGCCACTGGAGCGAAACCCCCGACTTCATAACCCGCCTCAATGAAGTCCGTACCGGCATACTAAGCACTGCCACCACAATCGACGAAAAACGCTATCTTCTAAACCAAGCCGACGCCACCTACGTCCTCACCTTCCGAGAACCCGCCAAAATCCCCGAACTCCACCTAGCCGATCTCTCCCCCCTAGGTCCAATTGTCTACGAAAATGGAATCTTCAGGGTGTATCGGGTGCGGTAAATTAAAAAAGGCACAGCCAAAGAGCCGTACCTTTTGTTTATCTTAATCCCGTTGTTTATCTTAATCCCGCTAGCCTTACAGAATTGGGCCGGCGGATTTTATTTCTTCGTGGGGAACAGGTAAATATTAATTATCGAGTAAGTCCGATTCGGCTGGGCGGCCACCAAATGAACTCTGAACGACCCATCACCCGTTCGCGATCTAAGAGTCCCCAGAAACGACTGTCATAACTTGAAGGTCGGTTATCACCCATCATCAAATACATCCCAGGCGGAATTGGGCCAGGGGAAGCCTTAATTAACTTATCAGCCTCAGCTCCATCAATGTATCTATTCTGCCCCACAAAAACTCTGCCATCTTCCCAACGAACCGGTTCGCCATTTACTATTTTGAAACAAGTTATTGAATCAGCCGGCGCTTTACGGGCAAATGGTTCATTGACTGGTTTACCATTACGGTAAAGGACAGGGGTGCCATCAGGCTGCTTGCGAATTTCGACTATCATACCAGGCGTTCCGATACAGCGCTTAATTAGATAGGTCTTTTCAGGTGTTTGACCCTCTGAAAGCGAAGAAGGCGGGCCTCGAAAAACAACAATCTCGTCTACCTTTGGATCGCGAGTTCGATAGAGCCCTTTGTTGACAAGCACATAATCGCCTATCAACAGCGTATTGACCATCGATTCGGAAGGGATGTTGAATGTTTGAATTGCAAATGGCCTTAGAACCAGAAACACAACAACCGCAGCCCAAATAATCGAGTCGAACAACTCGCTCAACCATTTGGTTACCGGTTCCTGAATTGGTTGTAAAGCTAAACGCAATACAGTCAGCCCCAGTGTTACCATAACGATGATAAATACACTGGCTCCAGCGACTGTCTCAATTATTCGTGCAAGAGTAGTGGGATTGCCCATTTTTTATATCTATAACAAGGCAGCTACTTGCCGGACTTTGAATAACCGCGCTCTTTGATACGAGCAGCTTTTCCGACTTTATCACGAAGGAAGTAAAGTTTAGCTCGTCTTACAGCGCCTCTACGTGTAACTTCAACCTTCGCAACAAATGGCGAATGAAGCGGGAAGGTTCGCTCGACCCCAATACTATTGGAGATTTTGCGGACGGTGAAAGTGGTCGAGATTCCGCCATGCTTGATAGCGATGACGACACCCTCGTATATCTGGATGCGGTCTTTTCCGCCTTCACGTACCTTCACACTTACTTTAACCGTATCGCCAGGTCCGAATTCAGGGATCTCGGTCTTGAGATAGGGTTTCGTTATTTCTTCTATTAACTGCTGAGACATCATTCACTCCTATGCTAATGTTCACTCATTAACTTTAAGTCTTCTTTTTTTATTGGCGCTCTGGCAAACAGATCGGGTCTTTCTTGCCGAGTGCGCAAAAGCGATTGTTTACGCCTCCAACGGGCGATTTCTGCGTGGTTACCGGACTGTAATACTTCCGGAACCCGCATTCCATGAAACTCTTCAGGCCGCGTATACTGCGGATACCCCAGTAGACCTTCGGCAAAAGAGTCTTGTTCGAGCGATTCCTCGGAGCCTACTACTCCCGGCAGCAATCGTGCTATTGCATCAATTATAACTAATGCGGGCAACTCGCCTCCGGTCAGCACATAGTCTCCAATCGAGACAACATCCGTCACCAACCCCTGGCGTATCCGCTCATCAATACCTTCATAATGGCCGGAAATCAGCATCAAATAAGGCTCAGTAGCCCATTGTGCAGCGAGTTGCTGGTCGAACAAGCGAGCTTGCGGTTCCAACAACACTATTCTCGGCTTTTCAACATTGGCTTCCGCCAAACAGGCTTCAGCAGCTGCACAAACCACATCCGGTTTCATAACCATTCCGGCGCCGCCGCCATAGGGACTATCATCAACCGTCCGATGGCGATCGTGCGAAAAGTCACGCGGATTGCGTGTACCTACGGTAAGAGCGCCGATTTCTCGAGCACGCTTAACAATGCTATAGCTTATGCCTGCCTCGATAAACTCAGGGAAGAGCGTAATAACATCAACCCTCATCCTGGGTCTCCGGCAAAAGTCCGGGCATATCTTTCACAACCATACGTTTGCCCTGCATGTCCACTTCTAAAATAAAACTGCGAACCGCAGGGATTAAGATTTTACCCACAACATACACATCATTAGCTGAATGTTGCAACACATCATCAATTTTTCCGATGTGCTGCCCATTATCCAGATAGACATCAATACCGATTAAATCGGAAACGTAATACTGCCCCTCTTCAAGCTCCATACGCTCACTGGCAGGAACCAGTACTTCGGCGAAGCGGTAAACTTCAATATCTTCGATTCGTTGATCCCCTTGGAAACGAATAATAACGCTGCCTTTATACCAGCGAGCGCTTTCTATTAATCGCTCTTGAGGAATGCTATCCTGCTTTAAGCGTAAGAACACACGCTGCCCAGGTTCGAACCGTTCGGGAAAGTCGGTTTCAGAGTGTATTTTAACTTCACCCTTTAAGCCAACTGGCGCGCCTACTATGCCGATCAAAAGCCAGTCCTCGAACTGATCCTTCATAAGATAATTATCTTACTCCTGCTGCGTGACAATTTCCAAGAACACTCTGCGTTTGTCCTTCGAAGCTGCAGCCTTAATAACCAAGCGTAAAGCGTTGGCGATGCGGCCGTTTTTACCGATCACCTTCCCAATGTCTTCATTAGACACAAACACCTGGTACTTCGTATGATCTTCCAAAGGATGCTCTTCAATGCGAACTTCCTCTGGATTGTCAACCATCGATTTGACCAAATACTCGATCAGCTGTTTCAAGGAGACACCTAGACCCTCGGCACGTTATGCCTGTGTTTTTTTGGTTACTTTCTTTTGAAGGATGCCTTCTCTTTCTAATAACCACCTAGCGGTATCTGTTGGCTGAGCGCCGGTGCTTATCCAATAAGCGGCTCTCTCAGCATTTATTTTGACCGTCGACGGATCCGTCAACGGATCATAAGTCCCGATGGTTTCTACAAATCTTCCATTTCTGGGCGCCGTGCTGGGCGAAACAACCATTCTATAAAATGGGCGTTTCTTTGCTCCCATTCGACGAAGTCGGATTTTAACCAAAGATATACCTCCCTACGTTTTTACAAGTCTTTTCAGTATAGATGATTCCGAAACGGTTAATACTAAAATAAATAGCGCTGTTTACAGTTGACAGATGATAATAATTAAAACCTTGGGAGCGCGCCAGGCCATTTCTTTTTCTTTCCTGATCCTGCTCCACCCATCAAAGTCTTTAACATCTGTCGCATACCGGTTAACTGTTTGATTAATTCGTTTATTTCCTGAACGGTAGTACCCGAGCCTGCCGCGACGCGTCGCTTTCGGCTTCCATCAAAAATCTCCGGATGGCTTCGCTCACGCGGCGTCATCGAATGGATAATCGCCTCTACTCGCTTTAAGCTCTCTTCTTGCGCCTGACCATCGATTGATTGCTTGATCTTGTTAAGTCCGGGGATCATCCCCATTACTTGATCGAGAGGCCCCATACGGCGCACTTGCTGCATTTGTTCTAAAAAATCGTTAAAATCGAGCTGCTTCTTACGAAGTCTTCGCTCCATTTCCTGGGCTTTTTCGATATCGATTGCTTGCTCGGCTCGTTCCACCAGCGATAACACATCGCCCATTCCCAGGATTCGTCCGGCGATTCGATCGGGATGAAAAACCTCAATCGCGTCATCTTTTTCGCCTGTTCCGTAAAACCGTATCGGCTTTCCGGTGACGGCTTTGACGGAAAGAATGGCTCCACCGCGCGCATCACCATCCATTTTGGTAACGATTACACTATCTATCCCAAGCTGTTCATTGAATGTCTGCGAGACGTTGACCGCTTCTTGACCGGTGGTGGCGTCCACCACTAGGAAGCTTTCATGCGGTTGCGCTATCTGCTTGACATCGCGCAGCTCCTGCATCAGCGCTTCATCGATTTGAAGCCGTCCAGCCGTATCAACGATCAGCACAGCAACATCACGCTCCGATGCGTTTTGAAGAGCGCCTTTGATGATCTCGCTTGGTGATGCGCCATCGTGACGGGAAAAGACGGGCACACCCACTTGCTCGCCTAATACTTCCAACTGCTTAATTGCGGCAGGCCGCTGCACATCGGCAGCCACCATCATCGGCTTCTTGCCCTGCTTTTTCCAATAGCGCGCAAGCTTAGCAGCTGTTGTCGTCTTACCACAACCTTGCAGACCGCAGAGTAAAAATACTGTCGGCGGCGTGCCCGCCCAATTGACATCGGAGACCTGGCCTCCTAGGAGTTCTATCAATTGGTCACGAACGATCTTAATAACCTGCTGGGCTGCGGTCAGGCTCTCTAAGACATCCTGTCCAACCGCTTTCTCTCTTATTAAGTTGACAAAGTCCTTGACGACGCGAAAATTCACATCGGCTTCAAGCAACGCGATTCGAACTTCGCGCATCGCTTCGTTTACGTCCTGTTCGCTTACCCGCCCCTTGCCGCGCAAGCGTTCGAAAATGCCTTGCAGCTTATCAGTCAGACTTTCAAACATATTTACTACGTATCACCCTCATACATGTACGGGTAGAAACAGGTTTGCCCCAATTTCGGGTGCGATAGAGTATACCCTTCAAGCCAATCTATGTCAAACGTG